>NZ_JBEXUE010000356.1:0-10600 GCF_040614275.1 Streptosporangium sp. NPDC006013 | reverse complement strand
ATCCAGCGCGGAATCCAGATGGAGCACGACCTGCAGGTCGTTCAGGCCCGCGCCCGGGCCGATGTCGTTCGGGCGGCGATCGCCCAGGGCTTGTTAGTCGCGGTCCGGATGGAACGCGGCGCCGACATGCTCGTCGCCCTGCTGGGCGTGGCGATGAGCGGCGCGGCCTACCTTCCCGTCGACCCCGACTACCCCGAGGCCCGTGTCGCGTACGTGATCGAGGACTCCGCGGCGGCGCTGGTCCTGACCGGCCTCGACGACCTTCCCCCGGCGACCGCGGCCCCCGCCGTGACCACGCGGCCACGCCCCGGCGACACCGCGTACGTGCTCTACACCTCCGGGTCCACCGGGCGGCCGAAGGGGGTGGTGGTGCCCCACCGGGCGCTGACCAACTTCCTGCTGGCGATGCGCGCGCTGCTGCGCTCCGCACCCCGGGACGTGTGGCTGGCGCTGACCTCGCTGTCGTTCGACATCTCCGCCCTGGAGCTCTACCTGCCGCTGGTGACCGGTGGCCGGGTGGTCGTCGCCGACGCGGAGACGGCCCGGGACGGCGCGCGGCTCGCGCGCCTGATCAGGGACGAGGGCGTGACCCACGTACAGGCCACCCCCTCGGGCTGGCGGGTCCTGCTCACCGGGGACCTGCCGCGCGTGGTGGGCCTGACCGGCGGTGAGCCGCTCGCGCCCCGGCTCGCCCGCGAGCTCCGCCCGCACCTCGACCGGCTCGTCAACGTCTACGGCCCGACCGAGACCACCATCTGGTCCACGGCCTGGGACGTCCCGGAGAATCCCGGCGAGATCGTCATCGGCCGCCCGATCGCCAACACCGTCGTCCACGTCACCGACCCCGCCGGCGGACCGTGCCCGATCGGGGTGGCCGGAGAACTGCTCATCGGCGGCGCGGGGGTGGCCACCGGCTATCTGGGCCGCCCGGCCCTGACCGCGGAGCGCTTCGTCCCCGGCCCCGGCGGCTCGCGGCACTACCGGACGGGAGATCGCGTCCGCCTCCGCAACGACGGCACCCTGGAGTTCCTCGGCCGTACCGACAACCAGGTCAAGCTACGCGGTCACCGCATCGAGCTCGGCGAGATCGAGGCGGTGCTCGACACCCACCCCGGAGTGCGGCAGGCGGTCGTCGCGGTGCGCGGGGACCGGCTGGTGGCCTTCGCGGTACCCACCGCGCCACCGCCCGCGCGGCCAGGACCGGACGGCCGCGGAACGCTCGACGGTCTCGGGGAGCACGCCGCGCGCGAGCTGCCCGGCTACATGGTGCCCAGCGTGTTCGTCGAGGTGGCGGCGTTGCCGCTGACCCCCAACGGGAAGGTCGACCGCAACGCGCTTCCCGAGGTGGGCGGGACGCCCGCGCGGGACGCGACCACCCCCCGCACCCCCGCCGAGCGGATGGTCGCCCAGGTTTTCGCCGAGGTGCTCGGGACGGCGGTGGTCGGGGCGCACGACGACTTCTTCACCCTGGGCGGGCACTCGCTGCTGGCCACCATGGTCACCTCGCGGCTGGCGGCGCTGTCCGGAACGGAGGTTCCCGTCCGCGAGGTGTTCACCCGGCCGACGGTCGCCGGGCTGGCGGAACTGCTGCCCGACCCCGGCGTCCCGATCGCGGGAGCGGGGTCCGGCTTCGGCGTCCCGGTCCGTGAGAGCGACGGGCCGCGCCCGAGGCCCGGGGGAACCGCCCCACCGCTCTCCTTCGGCCAGGAGCGGCTCTGGTTCCTCAACCGGCTCGACCGCGACGACGCGTCGTACAACATGTGCCTGGTCAGGCGGCTGCGCGGGCCACTGGACCGGGACGCCCTGGCCCGCGCCCTGGCGGGCACGGCCGCCCGCCACGAGAGCCTGCGCACCCGCTTCCCCGAGGTGGACGGCGCGCCGGTCGTGGTCATCGATCCACCGGGTCCCGTGGCCATCGACGAGATGAGCGCCGCAGCCGAGGCCGAGGCACTGGAGCTGGTCTCGGCTCTGACCAACGCGCCCTTCGAGCTGGGTGCCGAACCGCCCCTGCGCGTCGCGCTGATCCGGATCGCCGAGGACGACCACGTCCTGTGCGTCGTGCTCCACCACATCCTCGGCGACGGCTGGTCGCTCAACCTCGTCTTCGACGAGGTGTCACGCCTGTACTCCGGCGACACCGCCCTGCCCCCGGTCCCGCTCCAGTTCGGCGACGTCGCCCGCTGGCAGCGTGAGCGCGACCTCGGCGGCCTGCTCGGCTACTGGCGGGACAGGCTCGCCGGCCCCACCCCGCTGGACCTGCCGGTCGACCGGCCGCGTACCGCCGGGGCCGCCAGGCGCGGCGAGGTGACCACCGTCCGGCTGGCGGAGACCGAGGCCGCCGCCCTGGCCCGGCTGGGCAGGGAGCACGGCGCCACCATGTTCATGGTCCTGCTCGCCGCCTACCAGGTTCTCCTGTCCCGGCACAGCGGCCGGAGCGACATCCTCGTCGGTACGGCCACCGCCGGCCGGGACCGGGTCGAGCTCGAACCGGTCATCGGCTATCTCAGCGACACCCTGGTCATGCGCGGCGACCTGTCGGCCGACCCCACCTTCTCGGACCTGCTCCGCGAGACCAGGACCGGCGTCCTGGACGCCTTCTCCCACCGCGGCGTGCCGTTCGAGGAGCTGGTGCGGGCCCTGGGGGTCGAGCGCGACCTCACCCGCACACCGCTGTTCCAGACCATGCTCATCCTGCACACGCAGGACTCCGGGCAGGCCCGAGACGCCTTCGCCGGGCTGACCGCCACGGCGTTCGAGCACGGCATGCGGCAGGCCAAGCTGGAGCTGATGCTGGAGGCGTGGCAGGACGAGCACGAGCTCATGCTCAGCTTCGTCTACGACGCCGAGCTCTTCGACCGGGCCACCGTCGAGGCCATGGCCGCGCGGTTCCGCCTGCTGCTCACCGCGCTGCCCGGCGCGTCCGGCGACCGCGTCTCGGAGCTGCCGCTGCGCACCGGGGACGACGACGCCCTGCTCCTGCGCCTCTCCCGTGGCCCGGTACGGCCCGCCGCCGCCCTGGTGCCCGATCTGTTCGCGGCGGCCGTACGCGACACGCCGGGCGCGGTCGCGATCGGATGCGGGGACGCCACGCTCGGCTACGCCGGGCTGGACGCCCGCGCCGACGAGCTGGCCGCGCTCCTGCGGGGGCACGGCGTCACCGGGGGCGACGTGGTCGGCGTCTGCCTGGACAGGTCACCCGACGCCGTCGCGGCCCTGCTCGCGGTCTGGCGGGCTGGGGCGGCCTACCTGCCGCTCGACCCGGACCACCCCGCCGAGCGGCTCGCCTTCATGCTGGACGACAGCGCCACCCGCCTCGTCCTCACCTCGGCGGCCCTGCGCGACCGGCTGCCCTCCACCACCCCGGCCGTCCACGTGGACGACCGGCCTCCCGCTCCGGAGACCGGCCGGATCGCCGATCCGGCGGCGCCGGGCGGCGGGGCCGCCTACGTGATCTACACCTCCGGGTCCACCGGAACACCGAAGGGCGTCGTGGTCTCGCACCGCAACCTGGCCGCCCGCGTCGCGTGGATGCGCGAGGCGTACGGGCTGGGGTCGGGCGACCGGATGGTCCAGTTCGCCTCGCTGAGCTTCGACACCCACGCCGAGGAGATCTACCCGGCACTGGCCGCCGGGGCCCGGCTGGAGCTGCTGCCCGAGGGCGGCGTCACCCTGCCCGACCACCTCGACCAGGTCACCGTGCTCGACCTGCCCACGGCCTACTGGCACGCGCTGGTCGACGACATCGACGAGATCCCCTGGCCGCCGACCCTGCGTCTGGTGATCCTCGGCGGCGAGCAGGTGCACGAGGCGGCCGTGACCCGCTGGCGCGAGCGTTTCGGCGACCGGGTGCGGCTGGTCAACACCTACGGCCCGACCGAGGCGACGATCATCGCCACCGCCGCCGAGCTGGACGGCTCCCCGGGACGGCCGCCCATCGGCGTCCCGATCGCCGACACCTCGGTCCTGCTGCTGGACGGCACCGGCCAGGAGGTCCCGCCGGGAGCCCCCGGCGAACTCTGCGTCGGCGGGGCCGGGGTGGCCACCGGCTACCTCGCCAGGCCGGTCCTCACCGCCGAGCGCTTCCCCGTCCTGCGTGGAGAACGGATCTACCGGACCGGCGACCTGGCGCGCTGGCGGTCCGACGGGCGGCTGGAGTTCCTCGGCCGCCTCGACGACCAGGTCAAGGTCCGCGGCTTCCGGATCGAGCCCGGCGAGATCGAGGCATGGCTGCTGACCCACCCCGGTGTCGGCCAGGCCGCGGTGGCGGTGCGCCGGGAGACCCTGGTCGGCTACGTCGTCGGCACGGCCACCGGCGAGGAACTGGCCGGATACCTGGCCGGGGCGCTGCCCGCCCACATGGTCCCCACGCTCTGGGTGAACCTCACGACCCTGCCGCTGACCGGGAACGGCAAGCTCGACCGGGCCGCGCTGCCCGCGCCCGAGGCCGGCCCCCGGACGAGAACCGCCCCGCGTGGCGACGCCGAGGAGCTGGTGGCCGAGATCTTCGGCGAGGTGCTGGGGATCGAGGAGGTCGGTGCCTTCGACGACTTCTTCGCGCTGGGCGGTCACTCGCTGCTGGCCACCCGCGCCGTCGCCAGGCTCCGCGCCGCCATCGAGGTGGACGTGCCGATCCGCACCCTGTTCGCGCGGAGCACCGTGGCCGACCTCGCGGCGGCGGTGGAGGAACTGCTCGTCGCCGAACTGGCCGAACTGTCCGACGAGGAGGCCGCGCGCCTCATGGAGACCGGGAGCTGAATTGGACTACCACGTCGTGGTCAACCACGAGGAGCAGTACTCGATCTGGCCGGACGGCCGGGACCTGCCGGACGGCTGGCGGCACGAGGGCGCCCGCGGTACCAGGGAGGACTGCCTCGCCCACATCGACCGCGTCTGGACCGACCTGCGCCCGCTCAGCGCGAGGAGGTCCTGAAGATGTCCGACCGAGTGGTGCCGGGGAGCGTACGAGAGGAGATCGTCATGGTCAGGGAACGGCTGGCGGCGATGGTGGCCTCGGCCTCCGACGGCGCGGTCACGGCCGGGGAGGCGTTGACCGCCACGGTCCCGCTGTCCGCGCTGGGGGTCACCTCCCTGGCGCAGATGCGGCTGATCGACGCGGTGGAGACCGAGTTCGGGGTGGAGATCGACCTGTCGGGCGACGGGCTCGACCTGCTGGACGACCTGGACGCACTGGAGCGCCACATCGACGAGGCACGGCGCTCGCGCTCCTGACCTCCGACTCCTACAACAGGGGGAGCACATGGACATCCGGTTCTCGGGGAGCCGATCGGGGACGGCACCGCTGACCTGGGGGCAGCGCGCCATCTGGGACACGATCCAAAGGACGGCGCCGGACGACCACTACTTCAACTTCGGCCGGGTGCTCGCCGTGCCCCGGCGGGCCAGACCGCTCACCGTGGCGCGGGCCGCCGAGGTGCTGCGCGCGCTGGTGGAACGGCACGAGTCACTGCGCACCAGGCTGGGCGAGCCCCCGTACGGAACCGCGGACGGCGGCGCGCGACCGTACCTTCAGGACCCCGCGAAGGCTCACGAGTACGGAGACAGCGGCGGCGGCACGGAGCCGTGGCAGGTGCTGGAGACCACCGGGGCCGTCCCGGTCACCGTCTCCGAGGGCGACCCCGAGCGGCTGCGGGACGCGCTGGCACAGGCCGCCTTCGACTACGGGAACGAGTGGCCGCTGCGGATCGGGCTCGTCGTCGAGCGCGGCGAGGTCACTCACATCGTGCTCGTCTTCTGCCATCTGGCCGCCGACGGCCTCGGGGCCGAGGTGGCGGTCACGGACCTGCGGCTGCTCCTGCTGCGCGGCTCCCTGCCGGGCCCGCCCCCGCCCTCACCACTGGATCTGGCCCGCTGGCAGGGCTCCGAGCGGGGTCTGAAGGTCGCGAGGATCGCCGCCGAGCACTGGGAGAGCGAGTACCGGCGCATCCCGCCGACCATGTTCGACCGGCGCGAGGACGTACCCGCGGATCCGCCGATCTGGCGGGCGCGACTCGTCTCGCGGGCGATGGACCTGGCGGTGCGGCGGATCGCCGCCGTGCGTGGCACGAGCACCTCGACGGTCCTGCTGACCGCCGCGTCGGTACTGGCCGGGAAGGTGAACGGCCACGACGTGTGCGCGATGCTGCCGATCGTGGGCAACCGCTTCCGCGGCGACACGGCCGGCGCCGTCACCACGCTCTCCCAGGAGGGCCTGTTCGTGCTGGACCTGCGCCGGGGCGACTTCACCGAACTGCTGCGCGCGGCCAAGCCCGCCGCGCTGCGCGCCTACCGATCCGCCTACCACGACCCCGCCGAGCGGGACGGGATCACCGAGCGGATCAGCCGGGAGCGGGGCACGCCGATCCACCCGTACTGCTGTTTCAACGACATGCGCTTCGCCGACCAGGTGGACGCCTCCCCCGACGAGCGGACCGTGCAGGACGCGCTGGCGGAGACGACCTTCTCCTGGCCGCTCAGCCAGGAGAGGCTCAACTGCCGGTTCTGCCTGCACGTGACCGGCGAGCCCGGCGGGCTGGGCGTCTCGCTCACCGCCGACACCCGCCACCTGTCCCGCCCCGCGATGGAACGCTATCTCCTCGATCTGGAGTCCCTGCTGGTCGAGGCCGCGTTCCGCGAGGTGCTGGAGCCCGTCGGTTGACTCCTCCGCCACTTCCTTCCCCGGACCGGAACCCGGGTGCTCCCCGCCGGAGGTGCCCGATGACGGTCCACGCCCACCCCGGCCGGCGCCCGCCGCCCGGCCTCCTGCCCGGAACCGGAGCCCGATGACGGTCCACGCCTACGCCGAGTCGACGTCCTGCGTCCAGGGCGGCTCACTCCGCTTCCACCTCGCCCGCGCCTCCCGGGCCCCGCTGCGCGGCTCGGTGCTGATCGAGGACGTGGCCACGGACCTGGCGGTGCTCGAAGGGGAGTTCACCGGCCCGTCCTGGACGCTCGACGTCTCCGCCGGCTGGCCCAGCTCGCTCTACCGCGCGATCTTCACCGCCGACGAGGGGGTCTGCGAGGTCTACTTCGTCGTACGGGCCGCCAGGGCCGGCTCGCCGATCCTGCTGTCGATCCCGTTCCCGACCTGGCAGGCGTACAACCGGGCGGGCATTCCCGGCGAGTCCATCTACTGGACCGAGCAGGCCACCCGGGCCTCGCGCGTCTCCTTCGACCGGCCGGGCGGCGGGCCGCCGCCCGAGCGCTGGGAGGAGGGCATGATCCGCTGGCTGGGGCCCGCCGGATACGACGTCGACTACTGCTCCGCCCTGGACCTGCACTCCGGGCGCGAACTGCTGGCCGGATACCGGCTGCTGATGGTCAGCGGGCACGACGAGTACTGGTCGGCGGGGATGCGCGACAGCGTCGAGGAGTTCGTCGGCCGGGGTGGAAACCTGGCCGTCTTCTCCGGCAACACCTGCTGGTGGCAGTTCCGGCTGGAGGACGACGGGCGCACCATGGTCTGCTACCGCGACGCGGTCGCCGATCCGATGGCCACGGTGAATCCCGCCCTCACCACCGTCGAGTGGTCCAGCGCGCCGGTGAACCGTCCGGAGAACAGCCTGACCGGGGTCAGCTTCCGGCACGGCGCGGGGACCTGGGGTCCGTACATGCGGCTCATGCACGAGGAGTCCTACACGGTCCGCTTCCCCGAACACTGGGTGTTCGAGGGCACCAAGCTGGGCGAGGGCGACACGTTCGGCAGGGGCGCCATCGGCTACGAGACCGATGCCTGCGACTTCACCGAGGTGGACGGCGTGCCGGTGGCCACCGGGCGCGACGGCACCCCGCCGTCCTTCGTCATCCTGGCCACCGCCGACCTGCGGCACTGGCACCGGTACGGCCAGGGCGGCATGGCCACCATGGGCGTCTTCGGCCTCGGCACCGGGACCGTGTTCACCGCCTCCACCGTGAACTGGGGAAACACCCTGCACGACCCGGCGGTGGAGCGGATCACCCGCAACGTGCTCGACCGGCTCTCCCGCCGCGTCTCCGGCTGGGAGGTGATCGGCCCCGGCGGCTCGATCCGCGCGCTGACCGCGTGCGACTCGCGGCTGTACGGGGTGGGCACCGACGACGCGCTGTACCGCAGGGACGTCTGCGGCCAGAACCTGCGCTGGCGCCGCATCGACTCGGGCGGCGGCGTCGTGGCCATGGCCACCCCGCGCGAGGCGTCCGGCACCAGGCCCGTCGGCCTGTATGGGCTGACCGGCGACGGCCGTCTCGTCTACCGCGACCCGGGCACGCGGGCCCCCTGGGGCACGCTCGGCGACGCCCCGCCGGGCGGGGTGGGGCTGGCCCTGGTCGACGGCGGCCTGTGGGCCGTCACCGCCGCCGGCGGGCTTTGGTACCTGCCCCCGGACACCGCGGAGTGGATCCCGGCCGACGAGAGCACGGGCGGACTCGCGGGCGGGCCGACGGGCGCGGTGGCCATGACCGCCATGAACGGCCGCCTCTACGCCGTCGACAGCGCCGATCGCGTCCGCACCCGGCTGCCGCTGCCGGGACCCGGCGAGTGGGCCGACCTGTGTTCCGCCGCCGGGAGCACCACCCTCACCGCCCACGCCGGCCGCCTGATCGGCACCACTCCCGACGGCCCGCTGCGCTGGCGGACCCCCACACCCTAGGTACTGGTCCCGCGGATCCCGCCGCGGCGAGGAACGGCCGGGTGGTACGTCGCGAGGCGAAGGACGTGGCGACGACAGGACACCTGGGTGAGAGCGGGGTCTACGCGATGGCGCTACTTCGGTGATGTGTGAAAGTCCGGTGGGGAGGCGACCAGGATCGACTGCGCCGTCGCTATGACGAGGCGGGCGGCATCCCCCCTCTCCAGGCGCCCGGTGCGACTCTCCTCCGCGGCGCCTTTCAGGATGTAGTGCAGGACATTGACCAGCCAGGAGATCGGCAGATCGGTGCGGAACACGCCGTCGTCCTGGCCACGGCGAATGAGTTCTTCGACACGCTGCGCGGGGGCGGCGTGTAACTCACGAACGCGCCCGGCGGGAAGAGCTTTCTGAGCGGCGGTCAGCAACGCCATGGACTCGGCCACCAGGGACCAACTGGAGCCGAGCAATCGGTCCAGGGCCTCTCGTGCGTCCCCGGTGAGATCGACGGACGACAACGCCTCCTCGCCGGCGCGCAGGGCGTCGACCAGGGCGGCCTCGACGAGTTCCGCCCGGGTGCGGAAGTGGCCGTACAGCGTCATCCGGCCCACTCCCGCGGCCTTGGCGATGTCGTCGACGCTCGCGTCCGGATCGCTGCTCAGGCTCCTGCGTGCTGCGGAGACGATGCGGGCGATGCTGCGTTCGGCGTCCGCGCGCCGGCGCGGACCGGCAGAGACGGTAGGCATGCCACCACTCTAACTCGTACGGAGATATACGTGTTACTCTCACGGCTCGAAGTCGTACATTGGCATACGAGTTAGCCGGAGATCCTCGATGACGCAGCATGAGATCCACGAACCATCTCCACAGGACAGGCCGGCCCATCCGTCGCGATGGCGCATCCTGGCCTTCCTCGGTGTGGCCCAGCTGATGTTGATCCTCGACGTCACCGTCGTGGCCATCGCGCTCCCGCACATCGAGACCGACCTGGGCCTGAGTCGCGAGGCGCTGACGTGGACGGTCAGCGCGTACACGTTGACGTTCGGCGGCCTGATGCTGCTGGGCGGGCGACTCGCCGACCTGATCGGGGCCAGGCGAGTGGTACTCGCCGGCCTGCTGATCTTCACGGCGGCGTCATTGGTCACCGGGTTCGCCGACTCCGCCGGCATGCTGCTGGGCGGCCGCATCGCGCAGGGACTCGGCGCGGCGCTGCTGTCCCCGTCGGCCCTGTCGCTGGTGGTGACCCTGTTCGACGGTGACGAGCGGAACAAGGCGCTCGGTGTCTGGTCCGCGCTCGGCGGTGGGGGCGCGGCCCTCGGCGTGCTGCTGGGAGGGCTGCTCACCGCCGGCCCGGGCTGGCCATGGGTCTTCTACGTCAACGTGCCCATCGGGCTGTTGATCCTCACCGCTCTCGCCCGGATGCTGCCGCACCAGAGCGTGGCCGAGCCTCGGCCCCGGCTGGACGTGCCCGGTGCACTGCTGGTCACCGCCTCGTCCGGTGCCTTGATCTATGCGATCACCCGCGCCGGAGAGCACGGGTGGCTCACCGCCACGACCGGGTGGCTCCTGCCGGCGGCCGTGATGGGCTACCTGGTGTTCGTGGCCAGGCAGAAGACCGCCAGGTCACCCCTGATGAATCTCACGCTGCTGGCCCGGCGCCCGGTGGCCACCGGCACGTTCCTCATCATGATGGCAACGGCGCTGATGATCGCGGTGTTCTTCCTCGGCACCTTCTACTTCCAGCACGCGCAGGGCTTCGGCGCTCTGCAGACCGGTCTGCTCTTCCTCCCGGTCGCGGTGGCGACGATGCTCGGCGCCAACCTCACCGGCCGGGCCATCGCCCGGGCGGGAGCGCGCCGGCTCGCCGTGGCCGGGCTGCTCATCGCCGCGATCGGCATGACCGTGCCGCGCAATACCGCGATTCGATGGTCAGGGCGTTGTCGAAATCCACCTGGGCGCCTTCGACCGCGGCTGCAAGCAGGTTGTGCGCGGCGGGAGCC
>NZ_JBEXUE010000355.1:0-10615 GCF_040614275.1 Streptosporangium sp. NPDC006013 | reverse complement strand
CGCGGGCGGGAGCGGACTCTCCACCGAGCGCGGTAGTCCTGCCTATCGGATCCGGTCGGCCGCGCCTGGCCGCCTACGGCTTCCCCTACGCCCAAGGGCCCGAGCTGGACTTGTGCACCGATGCCATGGCGTTCTTCTTCGTCGCTCACCCGAGCGCGCCCGTGCCAGCAGTTCCTGGCCGGCTGGCTCATACAGCTCGAACGCCAACCCGACCAGCGCGATTGCGACCACCACTTGCGCCGGGCCGTCCGCCACGGCCAGTGCGATCAGCGCCACGCCGGTCGCGGCCAGGCCGGCAGCCAGCACCGTGCGCGGGGAGAACCAGTCCAGAAGGAACGCTCCCGCCCAGCGTGAGATCAAGGCCGTCACCCCGAAGACCGCCAACGCCACCACAGCCAACTGCGGCCCGGCCAGCACCGCCAGGAACGACAGCGCGTAAGCACCGAGCGCGTTCAAGATCCGCACCCAGACCAGCGCTCTGGCCGCCTTCGGCAATGCCTTCAGCATTCATCCCCCCGCGCCGACCAACCGGTGGAGCATGCTTACACAAGCCACCGACAAACCGTGCTGACCCGAACGTTCGCCCCGATCAGCCGGGGGATGGCCAGGTGATCGAGCAGGCTAGCGGTGGGCCAGGAGAATCGCATGGTGCTCAGTGCCGGCCGGGCCGTCGGGATCGGCGTGCACGGTGGCCGCACGCAACCGCGGAAGCTCATGGATCAGCCGATGCTCGGCCTCTACCGCCACCGCGTGCGCCTGCAGCAGCGACGCATCGTGCCGGACCATGATGTCCACCTCGGCGCGCAGCGTGTGACCGAGCCAGCGCAGCCGCACCGAGCCGACGCGCTCAACCCCGGCAACCCCGGCCAAGATCCGTTCGGCCTGGGCGACCAGCTTCGGATCGACCGCGTCCATCAGCCGGTGGTAGATCTCTCGTGCGGCGTCCCGCAACACGAACAGGATCGCCACAGTGATCAGCAGGCCAACGATCGGGTCGGCCAGCGGGAAGCCGAGCGCGGCGCCACCCGCGCCGAGCAGCACCGCCAGCGAGGTGAACCCGTCGGTGCGGGCGTGCAGACCATCGGCCACCAGGGCGGCAGAGCCGATCTCCCGGCCCACCTTGATCCGGTAGCGGGCCACCCACTCGTTGCCGAGGAACCCGACCACTCCGGCCGAGGCCACCAGTCCGAGCGCCCTCATGTCCTCCGGGTTGATCAGACGCTTGACCGCCTCGTAGCCGGCCAGAGCGGCCGATGCGGCGATCAAAACCACGATGACGACCCCGGCAAGGTCCTCAGCGCGGCCGTAGCCGTAGGTGAACCGGCGGGTGGCCGCCCGCCGGCCCACCCAGAAGGCGATCGCCAGTGGCACCGCCGTCAACGCATCGGCGAAGTTGTGCAGCGTGTCGCCGAGCAGCGCCACCGAGCCGGAGACCGCCACGATCGCCGACTGCACGAGCGCGGTGACCACCAGGACGGCGAACGAGATGGCCAGCACCCGCATCCCCCGGCTGCTGGACTCCAACGCCGAGTCGGTCTTGTCCGCGCTGTCGTGACCATGCGGGGTAACGACGTGGCCCACCTTCGCCAGCAACCGCCTGAACCCGCCACCTCGCTCTTCCTCATGCCCGTGACCGTGGCCATGCCCGTGACCGTGGTGGGGGGAATCCTGCTGCGCCATCCGCGTGCCTCGCTTGCCTCTCCGACCGTTTCGCCCGATTATATGTAGTCATGTACGCACGCGACAACGAATCAGGTGCCAATCTCTCGCAGGCGCAACCCACCGGCGCGCAGGTGGAAGCCGCAGTGGAAGCCTTTCGCATGCTCAGCGACGCCACCCGGCTGCGCCTGATGTGGCTGTTGTCCACCGGCGAGTTCGACGTCGGATCGCTCGCCGCAGCGATCGACGTGGCCAGACCCTCGGTCTCCCAGCACCTGGCCAAACTCCGGCTGGCCGGGCTCGTACAGACCCGAAGAGAAGGCCGCCGCGTGCTCTACCGCGCCCGCGACGCGCACGTCCGGGCCCTGATCGGCGAGGCGCTCTTCCACGCCGATCACGAGGTCTCCGGCATCCCCCGTCACGATTGACCCGGCTCACCTGACGGTGACCAGACCCGCCTCGTTCACGCCTCCTGCCACCGGGGCTATCTCGCCCGGCGTCGCAGGAACCCGGCACAGCGAACCTGAACCGCCCTTCGGGGCTTGCTCGAGCCGTGTGCCGCGAGGAGTGGCACGCACGGTTCCGAGGGGGACCGTCGCAACAATGCGGCGGTCCTACCCGGCGGGTGGAGGGCCCATGACAGGCTATTGATCCAGTCGGCCATGATCGTGACGAGGCCCGCTCCGGTCGCGGTCGCCGCGCCGACTGCTGCCCGCCAGAGCAGCACCTTCAACCGGCGCCGCAACCGTCCGGAGGAGCCTTGCCCGGCACGAGACCCTGTGCCGCTTCCGACGCCTGATCCTCAGCCGGGTTGCTTGGCCATGACGACCAGACCCGGCCCGCTTTGCTCATCTGCAGGGAGCCGAAGTTCGGCGACCGGGCGCAGTCCAGCCTGCTCGATCAGGTCCACGAGTTGTTCCGGCCGCCATTTGTGTGTCGTCCAACGAACGGGTACACCTCCGTAGGCCTCGGTGCGCACCGCGTCTTCGTCGCCGACGTGTGTTGCGGTGATGAAGTGTCCGCCTGGCTTCAACGCGCGCGCGAACAGGGCGAGAACCTGAGGAAGGACGTCACGGGGGAGGTTGAACAGTGACCACCACCCGAGCACGCCGCCAAGGGACGCTTCAGCAAGGTCGAGGTCGGTGGCAGAGGCGACGCTGAAGCGGCATTGCGGATGAAGACGGCGCGCGTTCTCGATCATGCGAGGAGAGAGGTCTACCCCGGACACGTCGAGTCCGCGTTCGGCAAGGTAGGCGGTCACCGTTCCGGGTCCGCAGCCGACGTCGAGGACAGGCCCAAGCTCGCTCACGGTGTCAGCGAAGGCGTCGATCGATGCCTTGAGCCATGGATGGCTACGGATGTCGCCGACTCCCGTCGTCACCACCATGTGGGCGTAGTTGTCGGCCACCCGGTCATAGGACTCACGTACCACGTCGAGATCGGCTGGGCGGTCAATGTGGTGTGCGCGCATCAGCCAACAATAGGACTGTGCGACGGCCCTGGGACTGGTACAGCGGTTAACGCTAAGCCGTTGATCATGGCCCGGCTGTACTCGCAAGGGCGTTGACGCGGTTGTCGAGTTCGTCTTTCTTCAGGCGGCCCACGGCGAAGTGCTTACCCGGAATCACACAGGCGCGGTCACGTTCGGCGTCGGAAACGCGGATGTGCTTCACATCGTCCCCCTCCCCTGGCACACGACAAATTACTCAGTTCGTCCGGCGGGGGGCATGGATGTTCACAGGAACCTTTCATCTCCTCGACATCTGCCGCGCCGGTTTGTCGGTGGGGCGATCTAATGTCCCGGCCATGACTTCAGCGACGCAGGCGTACACGTACGCCGCGCCCTCCTCCCTTGTCGACGGTCGTCTCGGATTGGCGACCTCCGGCGGGCGGGCCCTGTCCGGCCCGGCCGTGGCCCCCCGGTTCTTCAGCGGCGTGGTGACCCAGGCGGCCCCCGCCGCGGCGGCCCTGCTCGGCGTCGCCGATGTGGCGCTGGCCCGCTACCACCAGCCGCAGGCGCGGCCCGGCTGGGTGCGCGACCCGGTGGTGACGTGCAATGGAGACCGCTTGCGGTTCGAGTCGTTCTCGGCCTGTGGCGGCGTGTACGCCCGGCTTGATCTGCTGAACGGCGCGCTCGACGGCGAGGTGTTCGACCGGGGCACCACCAACGTCGACGTGAACGCGCCGCTCCGGGAGGCGCTGGCGCGCATCGGCGCGCGTGACCCGTTGCACCTGGGGGTCGGGCTCGACGAGCTGGTCGTGACCACGATGGATGGCGCGGTGGTGGAGAAGAAGGTGCCGCTGCCCGAGCGCTGGTTACGCGGCTTCGCCGAGGTGCAGGTCATCGCCTCGGGCATGGACCAGCGCGGTGAGCTGACCGGCATGGCGGCGGTGCGGTTCCTGCGCGGGCTGCCCAAGAAGGGCACGGTGTGGGTGGCGCAGGCGGGGCGGGAGCTGAAGGTCTCCGACCGTCAGGTTCCGGGCTCGGTCCAGCTCGCCGGCCCCAACCGGCTCGGCACCCTCCTGCCGCTGCTGCGCTTCGCGAAGTCCCTCCGGGTGTACGGCCCGGCCGACGCCGCCTCCAGCGCCTGGGAGCTGGAGCTGCCGGGCATGCGCTACACGCTCACCCTCTCGCCCGAGCGCTGGCGCGGCTTCTCCGGCGAGGGCGCGGTGCTCGACGACCTGGCCATCGACGAGGCCGAGAACGACGCCGACGTGGTGGGCATGCTGCTCAACTTCGAGCCCGAGGTCGAGATCGGCCTGCTGGCCGACCGCGCGGGCATCCCCGCGGACCGGGTGCGGGCCGCGCTGACGCAGCTCGGCGTCGCCGGCCGGGTCGGCTACGACCTGTCGGAGGCCGCCCACTTCCACCGTGAGCTGCCCTATGACAAGGACAACGTGATCCTGCTCAACCCGCGGCTGGCCAAGGCGCGCAAGCTCGTCGACGCGGGCGCCGTGCACCTCGAAGGCGAGCTGGCCACCGTCCATACCTCGGGCGGCGCGCGCCGGGTCTCGCTGGCCGACGGATCCTGTACCTGCGAGTGGTGGTGGGACCATCGCGGCTCCCGTGGGCCGTGCAAACACGTGCTGGCCGCCCGGATCGTCGCCCGCGCCGCCGTGGAGATCTCCCGATGACCCTCTGGACGGAGATCTGTGATCTGGTCACCCGCAACCAGGTCACCCGCCTGGCCGACCGGCTGGTCACGCTCACCGAGGAGGAGCGCGCCGAGCTGGGCGGGCGGTTGCCCGGCCTCGTCAAGGAGCTGCGCCGTGTCCGCACCGAGCAGGTGCGCGCCCAGCATCCCGGCGACTTCGAGGAGATGGCCTCCTGGGAGGTCGGCGACCTGCTCGACAGACTGGCCGACGCGCTGCTGCTGACCGGTGTCGGCGTCATCACCGGCCCGGCGACCGCAGTGACGTGGATGACCGGCCGCGACGTCAACCGCCGCTGGGCCGAGGACCCCGACGTCGCCCAGGTGTGCCGGGTGGCGGCCACCCGCCCCCGGGAGTGGCGTTGCGATGTCGCGGTCCGGCTGGCCCAGCGGGTGCGCCGTCCCGCCGACCGCATCGCGCCGCTGGCCGTGGCGCTGCTGCGCGAGTCCGGCGCCGTGCCGCCCGACCACGACCCGCTGGTGGCCGCCTGGCTGGCCGCGCCGAGCGTGGCCGATGACCCGCTGACCCCCGTGCTGCTGCCTCGTGTCTTCGACGCCGACGGCGCGGGCCGCGCCCTCCGTGACGAGCGGTTGGAGCCCCGGCCAACCCGCTGGCTGGCCGCCGCCGCCCGCGAGCTGCCCAGGGAGCAGGTGCTCGACGGTTGCGTGAGCCGTTTCCTGCGCGGCGGCGAGGCGCAGGACCTGCGGTTCTTCGTCCGGCTGCACATGCTCCTCGACCCCGCGCCCGCAGAGTCCGCGCCCCGCCTGCGCGACTACCTGCGGTTGTTGCCGTCGGCTCCGGGCACGGTCGCCGAGCTGGCCGCCGGGCAGGTGCGCGGGGCGATGCCGCTCGACCACGCCGACCTGGTCGAGGCGGTCGACGCGCTCACCTTCCGGGACGAGGCCAAGCTCGCCGCCACGGGCCTGCGCTGGCTCGACCAGGCGATCCGGGCCACGCCCGAGGCGGCCGCCGATTTCGTGACCGCGCTGACCACGGCGTACGCGCACAAGTCCTTCGACGTGCGCAACCGCGCGGCCGAGCTGACCCTGAAATACGCCGGCCTGTTCGCCGACCACACCGGGGCGATCCTCGACGGCGTCCGCCACCTCCCCGCCGACCTGGGCGCGAAGCTGGCCGAGCAGTTCGGCGGGGAGCCCCAGGTCGAGGAACTGCTGGAGCAGAAGGAGTTCCCGCCGCTGCCCGAGCTGCCGGAGGCGCGGCGGTTCCCCGAGCCGTCGATCTCCCCCAACCACCACGAGCGTTGGATCGGCCAGGAGCGCTGGCTGGCGGCCTTCGTCGCCGGGTTCGCCGACGACCGGGCGAAACTGCGCCGCAGGCTCAAGCCCCACGTCGAGCAGGACCAGGGCTACTGGCGGTCCAGGGAGGTGCGCCTCTACCCCGACGACTGGCAGTCTGCGCTGTCCGCCGAGCTCGTCACCCCCGGGAGTGTGCCGGAGCTGCCGCCGTTCGAACAGGAGAAGTTCTGGGACGGCGCGAACCACTCCGTGGGAGTACGCGCCCTCACCCGTGGCGAGGAGCCCGACCCGGAGCCGAGGCCCCGGCGGATCATGGTGGGCGGCGTCTACCGGCTTGGCCGCTACCTCGACGACGATACCCCGCTGCGCGCCTTCTTCATCACCTGGACCAGCGACGACGGCCCGGACGGGGCGGTGGCCCACGAGGGCGACCGGCAGATCCCCTTCGCCAGGGGCCGGATCCACCTGTACGACTCCCCCACCGACGTCGAGCAGCCGTGGCATTTCGGCGCCGACGACGAGGACGAGGACGAGGAGGTCTACGACGACAGACTGCCGGATCGCCTCCGTCCGGTGCGGACGAGGACTGGCGTCTTGTACGACGACTCCGTGGAGGCCATGCCGTCCTTCATCCTCGACCGCGCCTACAAGCGCATGGCCGAGCTCGGCGTGGACCCCGCCCGGATCGCGGCGATGCGGGCGGAGGAGCAGGTGCCCCCGCCAGGCCCAAGCGAGCCGCTCGTGGAGGCGACCGTCGTCTTCGTCCCACCCCGGCTGCGTTCCTTCATGCCCAAGGAGTTGCCCGAGCACGACGAGTGGCGGCGGCGCAACCGGCTGCCCCACCCCAATCGCGTCTCCCCGCCCCACGATTTCCTGCTGCACCGCTACGCGGAACTCGCCGAGGCCCTCCGAAACGGCACCCTGCCGCCCGTGCTGCTGGCCACGCCGACCTGGATGAGCGGCCATCTCGACCCCGACGTGCTGGTCGACCGGCTGGAGACCTGCGCCGCCGCCGGAGTGGAGCCGCCCCCGGCCGACCTGGCGCAGGCGCTGCTGCGGTTGCCCCGGGGCAGCCACCAGGCCGCAGCCGACCGGGCCGCCAAGGTCGACTCGGAGGCGGCGCGTTCGGCCGCCCGCTGGCTCGCCGGTGACGGCATGGCCGACCCCGAGTGCGGCCACGTGTGGCGCCACATGGTGGACGCGTCCATGGTCGAGTTCGGCGACGGCGAACCGGAACACTTCACCGAGGTCAGGCTGCAGCCGGTGTTGCGGGTGACGGTCCCGACCGGCCATCGGCTGATCGACGAGGTGCTGCTGCGCCAGCCGTTCGATTGGACGGTCGACGAGTTCGGCGGCACCCGCCGGGCGTGGCCCGCCATGCTGCCCGCGCACCGCGAGGTCGTGGCCGTCAACTTCCTGCCCTTCCTGCTGCGCGGCCGCTGGGGCGCGGGGGTGACGCCCACGGAGATCACCGGCCTGGAGATCACCCAGGGCCCGATGGGCGAGTCCACGGCGGTGATCCTCGCCTTCCTCCTGGCCGACAGCGTGCCCGGCATGATCCCGCTGGTCCTGAGCATGGCCGCCAGGGGCGAGCTGCCCGCCGAGGCGATCGGCCGCCAGCTCGCGCTGGTGCTGCGCCGCACCTGGCGGGAGACCCGCCCCGCCATCGCGGCCCTGACCGAGCTGGCCGACGCCGGCGGCCACCACGAGGTGTGGCGCATCCTGCGCGCTCTGCTGCCCGGGATGCTGCCGGGCGAGGGGCAGCGCATCACCGTGACCCACGCCGAACTCGTCGCCTTCGCCGCCGACGTGGCACGCTGGACCGGTGCGCGCGGGGAGATCCCGGTCGTCGCCGAGTTCGCGCAGAGCCGCCGGACGATCCGCTTCGTCCACGAGTGCAAGCGCCTTCACGCCCAGCTCACCGGAGCCACGTCATGACCTCTGACGACATCCGTATCGAGATCAGGAATCTCGTGCTCAACCACGACGCCGAGGGTCTGGCGTTGCGGTTGCCGAAGCTCACCGACGCCGAGCGGGCCACCGTCGCCGCCGGGTTGCCGGGCCTGCTCGCCGAGCTTCGCGAGAGCCCGCTGCTGGCCGCCACCGTTGGCTGGGACGCCTTCGACTGGACCGCCGACGAGCAGGTCACCGGCCGGTCCGAGGTGCTGATGATGGTGGGCGCGGCGACCATTCCCGGCCCGGCCGGGGCGGTCACCTGGCTGATGAAGCGCGACCTCAATCCCCGCTGGTCCGGCGCGCCGAGCCCGCACCGGCTGGTGAAGGCGGTCTCCGGGCGCCCGGTGGCCTGGCGTGCCGATCTGGCGGTACGGCTCGCGCGCCGCATCCGCCGTCCCGACGACCGGATCGTGCCGCTGGCCTTGGAACTGCTGCGCGACGGCGAGGCCACCCCACCCGACCACGAGCCGCTGGTGGCGGCCTGGTTGTCGGCGGTGGGCGTGGCCAAGGACCCGCTGACGCCCCACCTGCTTCCGAAGATCTTCGAGGCGGCCGGCGCGGGCCGGGCGCTGGTCAACGAGACGCTCACCCCGAAGCCGTCCCGCTGGCTGACCCTGGCCGCCCGCACGCTGCCGCGCGAGCAGATCCTCACCGGCTGCGTGAGCCGTTTCCTGCTCGGCGGCGACGCGCAGGACCTGCGTTTCTTCGTCCGGCTGCACACGCTCGTGGCGCCCACGCCCGAGGAGTCGGCCGGGCGGCTGCGCGACTACCTGCGGCTGCTGCCCGCCGCGCCGGGCCCGGTAGCCGAGCTGGCCTGGCAGCAGGTGCGCCAGGCGCGGCTCGACCCGGCGGACGTCGCCGAGGCCATCGAGGCGATGACCTTCCGCCAAGAGGCCAAGCTCGCCGTGAAGGGCCTGACCTGGCTCGACCGCGACCTCGCCACCACACCGGAACGTGTGGCCGACCACGTCACCGCGCTGACCAACGCGTACGCGCACGCCTCTCACGAGGTGCGCGACCGCGCGGTCACCCTCACCCTCAAGCACGCCGACCACCTCACCGACCCCGCCCCGATCCTGGAGGCGGCCGAACTGCTGCCCCCGGCCTCGGCCCGGCAGCTCTTCGAGCGCTTCACCGGAGGCTGGACCAGCGACTTCACCCCCGGCCGCCTGCCCGAGGCCACCATCCCCGGCCCGTTCCCCACCTCCGGCCTGGAGAGCGGCCCGCCGGAGGAGATCGGCTGGATCGACGTCGAGGCGTGGCTGGCGGCGGTCACGCGGGAGGCACATACGAACCCGGACTCCCTGAAGGAAACGCTGGCCCGGCGGTTCGGCGAACACCTGCGGCCGGTGCTCTACGACGCGCCGACGTGGCAGTCCCCGCGTGACTGGTGCACCGCGCTGGCCAGGGAACTCGTCAACCCCGGCGAAGATCCGGGGCCGCCCATGTCCCGTCCGCCGAGGCAGCGCCCGTCGTACCGGAAGACGATCTCCGAGGAGCAGCGGGCCGACGCGGAGCAGGCCTTCCCCGGCCTGTCCGGCGATCTCGGGCAGGCCCTGTACGACGGCATGGTGAACGTCGCGGCCACGGCCTTCCAGCTGTTCCCCGGCCTCCGCACGGTCGTCCCGCTCCACGAGATGCCCGACTACGTACAGGAGGAGATCCTGCGGACGATCGACGTCCAGACCGACCTCTACCACCTGGAGGCGCGACCTGCCCCCGCTCCCTGGAACCGCCTCCCCCACCTGCGAGAGTGCGCCCGCCCCCACGCCTTCCTCCTGTCCCGCCTCGACGAACTCCTGCGCGCGGCGAAGGCCGGAGCCCTGCCCCCGGTACTGCTGGCCACCCCCACCCGCGCCGACGGCCACCTCGACCCCGAGACCTTGCTCAACCGCCTGGCCGTGTGCGCGGAATCCGGCTGCGAACCGCTCCCGCTGGACGTGGAACAGGCCCTGTTACGCCTCCCGCCCGATCCCGCCCCCGACCTGGCCGAACGCGCGAAGGGCATCGGCTCGGCGGCTGCTGCGGTGGTGGCCCGCTGGTTCGAGCGCGGCGCGCCCCCATCCCCGGAGGTGGAGCTGACCTGGACCCTCGACCTCGGCTCCCGCGTCGTGCCCTACGACGACCATGTCCTCGACCAGCGCGGCATCGCCAATGTGAGCTGGCAACCCGTGGAGCCCACCGGTCTCGCCCACCTCAACGCCCTGCTGACCGCGCCCGAGATGCACCCGTTCCGGCGCGTGTCACGTCACTTCTGGCCCGGCATGACGCCCCACCACCGGGAGCTCGCGGCGGCCCATCTGGCGATCGGCCTGATCGACCGTTTCGACCCGCCCGACATCGCGATCGACGACCTCCGCAACCTGACCCTGGCCGAAGGCGCGTCCGGCCCGGCGACGGCCCTGGTCCTGGCCTACTTCCTTACCGTGGAGGGCGACGACGCGGTGCCCCCACTGCTTCAGCTGGCGGCCAAGGGCGCGCTCCCCGCCGCCGAGACACCCTGGTGAACCTGCGTGGTATCCGGGAGTCCGGCGCGGCCTTCGCGATCCCCACCTACGCCTTCATGTTCGCCGTCCTCGGCCTGATCGTGT
>NZ_JBEXUE010000354.1:0-10644 GCF_040614275.1 Streptosporangium sp. NPDC006013 | reverse complement strand
GACCCCGGCCAGGCCCGCGGCCTGCTCGGCGGAGAGCTGCCCGGCCAGGACCTCCAGGTGTCCGGGGGTGAGCTTGACGAACCCGTACGGCCGGGCCGACAGCGCGGTGCCCAGCTCGTCGAGGGCGGTGTCCTCGGCGGCGATGTGCAGACACTGGCCCACCACCAGCGGCGTGTAGATGTTGGGCACGACCATGTCGTAGGCGATCGAGGAGAAGAGCGGGGCCCCGCCCACGCCGCCGACGGCGTAGGCCGACACGCACCAGCGCAGGAAGTTCACCAGGCCCCGGTGTCCGACCATGACGCCCTTGGGACGCCCGGTCGAGCCGGAGGTGTAGATGAGGTAGGCCAGGTTGCCGGACACGGCGGTCGGGTCCGGGTCGCCGGAGGGATGTCCGGCGCTCTCGGCTTCCAGGGCGGCCTCATCGTCCAGCACCAGCCGGGCACCGGAGTCGGCCAGCATGTACTCCAGCCGGGCGGCCGGAAGCCCGGGGTCGAGCGGCAGATAGGCGGCCCCGGCCTTCCAGATGCCGAGGAAGGCGGCGACGAGCCAGTCGGAGCGTCGCAGGCGGACGGCGACGATGCTCTCCGGGCCCATGCCTCTGCCGCGCAGCCAGTGCGCGATCCGGTTGGCCCTGGCGTTCAGCTCCCGGTAGCTCAGCCGGGTCCCGCCGAAGGTCAGCGCGACGGCCTGGGGGGTGCGCCGGACCTGCCGCTCGAAGAGCCGGTGCGCGCAACCGTCCGGCGAACCCAGTGGTTCCGGCCCCCGGCAGGCCGCGAGCAGCGTCTCGCGCTCGGCGGGCGGGAGGATCTCCAGGGCGCTGAGCGGTACGTCGGGTGCGGCGGCGACCTGGGCGAGCAGGTGGACGAAGGACTCGGCGAGCCGCCGGGCGGTGCCGGGCTCGAACAGGTCGACGCGGTAGGTCAGGTGCCCCAGCAGGTGGCCGCCTGCCGGCATCAGGGACAGCGCGAGGTCGTACTTGGCCGCGGTGTCGGGGAACTCGAACGGCTCCACGGCCAGGTCGCCGAGGGCCGTGCTCCCCGGCAGGCCGGCGTGCAGCTCGTACAGGACGCGGAAGAGCGGGGCGCGGCCCTGGGCGAGCATCGGGTACGGCAGGTGCTGGTGGGTGAGGGCGTCCAGGCAGTAGGCGCGGACCCGGCGGAGCAACTCGGTGAAGCTCGGGTCACCCGACAGGTCGGCGCGCATCACGACGGTGTTGAAGAAGGCGCCGACGAGGTGCTCGGAGTGCGGCACGGCGCGGTTGGCGACGGTGCTGCCGAGCGCGATGTCGTCCTGGCCGCAGTGGCGCGACAGCAGCGCGGCGAACGCGGCGAGCCCGGCCATGTACGGGGTGGCCCGGCAGCGCCGGGCGACGGCGCCGAGCGCGGCGGCGGTGGCAGCCGGCACGGTGAAGGTCAGCGTCGCCCCCTCGGTGGAGGATTCCACGGAGGACCCGGCAGAGGATTCCATGAAAGGCTCGCCGGAGGGCTCCGTAACGGTCTTCGAGGGGGTTTTCCCGGAGAACTTCGTAGCGGGGACGCGGTCGGTGGGCAGGTCGAGCGCGGGCAGGCCGGCCAGGGCGCCGCGCCAGTGCGCCAGGGCGGGCGCCAGATCCACGGCCCGCTCGGCGGCCACCACCTCGTCGTACCCGGCGGGCAGCGGGGGCAGCGGGTCGGGCAGCCCGGCGAGGTGTGCCCGGTAGAGGGCGTCGAGCTCGCCGAGGAAGACGCCCATGGACCACTCGTCGAAGGCGATGTGGTGCACGGCGAGTACCAGGACGTGGTCGTCGGCGGCCAGCCGGGCGAGCTGGACGCGCAGCACCGGCCCGGCGGCCAGGTCGAACGGCCGCCGCGCCTCGGCGGCGGCCGTCCTGCGGGCCTCCTCCTCCGACGCCACGGGGTGTACCGGCAGCTCGACCGGCGCCGGTGGCAGCACCGAGGCCACCGGCCGTCCTTCGACGTTCGGGTAGACGGTGCGCAGCGCCTGGTGGCGGGCGACGACGTCGCCGAGCGCCCCGGCGAGTGCCGGGACGTCCAGCGGGCCGCGCAGGCGCAGCGCCAGGCAGACGTTGTACTCCGTCCCCGCGGGGTCCAGCTGGTGGCCGAGCCACATCCGCTCCTGGGCGTACGACAGCGGCGTCCCGGCGGGAGAGGTCACGGCCGGGGGCGCCTCGGCGGGGGAAGCTCCGGACGAGGATGTCTCAGGCGCTACGACCGGCACCTTCCACCTCCAGCGGCGAGTGCGGTGGGAGGGGTGACGCTCCGTCTTCCAGCAGGCCGATGACGACCTGCGCCAGCTCGCCCACCGTCGGGTGGGTGAACACGTCCGCGACCGGCACCTCGACGCCGTGCCGTGCCCGGATCCTGGCGACGAGCTGGATGGCGACCAGCGAGTGGCCCCCGGCCTCGAAGAAGTCGTCGTCGAAACCGACACCGTCCAGGCCGAGCAGCAGCGTCCAGTCGTCGGCCAGCGCCTGGTGGACGGGGGTGTGCGTGGGCGCGCTCATCGTGTCCTCCTCGCCGCACCCGCGGGTGCGAGCTGGTCTTCTGCCCCCGGCACCGGGCGGGCGGGGTCGTGGTCGACGTCGACGATCCGGTTGGCCCCGTCCACATGGACGACCCGGGGCCGGTAGCCCGGCAGCTCTTCGCCCGAGTACTGGCCGTAGGAGATCAGGATCACCATGTCCCCGGGCGCGACCAGGTGGGCGGCGGCTCCGTTGATGCCGATCACCCCGCTGCCGCGCTCCCCGGCGATGACGTACGTCTCCAGGCGGGCGCCGTTGGTGATGTCGACGATCGCCACCTGCTCGCCGTCCAGCAGGTCGGCGGCGTCCATCAGGTTCTCGTCGATCGTCACCGAGCCGACGTAGTGCAGGTTCGCGTGGGTGACCGTCGCTCGGTGGATCTTGGATTTGAACATCGTGCGCAGCATCTCGGGCTTCCGTTCACACATGGGAGGCTGGTGACAGTGCCGAGAGCGGCGCGTGCGGGTCACGCACCGCCGCTCCCAGCAGATGCAGCCATGCATCCACCAGACTCTCGACGGTGGATCCGTCGAACAGGCCGGTGTTGTAGGCGACCTCGCCGATGATCGAGTCCGGGGTCTCCGCGACCGAGCAGACGAGGTCGGCGACCGTGGTACGGGTCGCCAGGTCGATGGGGGTCACCGTCAGCTGTGGCAGGCGTACGCCCTCGGCGCCGGTGAGCGCGCTGAGCGGGACGCCGTTGAAGATGACGTCGAAGAAGGGGGAGCGGCCGGGCGCGCGCGGCGGGCGCAGCGCCTGGACCAGCCGCTCCAGCGGGACGTCCTGGTGGGCGTAGGCGCCGTGGACCACCTCGCGGACGCGGCCGAGCAGTTCGACGAAGGTCGGGTCGCCGCCGCAGGGGGTGCGCAGCACCAGCGTGTTGACGAAGAAACCGATCATCTGCTCGGTCTCCGGGCGGGTACGGCCGGGTACCGGGGAGCCCACCGCGACGTCGGCGCCGCCGCACGCCTGGAAGAGCGTGGCCTGGAAGGCTCCGAGCAGGGCGGCGAAGAGCGTCGTGCCCGCCTCGCGGCCGAGCCGGCGCAGCTCCTCGGTGACCCGTTCTTCGATCATGAAGGAGACCCTGGCGCCCGCGTAGGTCTGCACGGGCGGGCGCGGCCTGTCGATGGGCAGCTCGGCCGGGGTGATCCCGGCCAGCTGGGCGCGCCAGTAGTCGAGCTGCTCGCCACCCGCGGCGTGCTCACGCTGCCAGGCGGCGTAGTCCACGTACTGCGCGGCCGGCTCGGGGAGCACGGCGGGCCGCCCGGCCAGCGCGGCCTCGTACAGGGTGGCCAGCTCCTGCCAGAGCACCTGCTCGGAGGCGGCGTCGTAGCCGACGTGGTGGACGACCAGGGAGAACACGTGCTCGTAGGCGTCCAACCTGGTCAGCCTGGCCCGCACCGGCGCGGCGGCGGCGAGGTCGAAGGGGGTTTCCCAGTCGGCCTGCAGGGCGTCGGAGGCGGCGCTCTCGCGGGCGATGCGGGTCTCGCCGGGCGCGACGGCGAACCTCAGCCGGGGTCCGTGAGCGTCGACGCGCACCTCGGGGATGCCTTCGGGGCTCTCCACGTACCGGGTCCGCAGGATCTCGTGCCGGGCGACCAGTTCGTCGAACGCCTGGCGGAACGCCGCCACATCGAGGTGGCCGTGCAGGCGGCAGGCGGTCGGCACGTTGTACGCGGTCGAGCCGGGCGCCAGCCGGTGCAGGAACCAGAGGCGTTCCTGGCCGTAGGAGAGCGGCAGTGTCCCCTCGCGGGACACCCTCGGCAGCGGCGGAAGCTGCTCGGCGCGGGTCTCGGCCACCTCCTCGGCGAGCTCCTCCAGCGACTCGGCGGAGAAGAGCAGGTAGAGCGGGAAGTCGATGCGCAGATCGTCCTGGATGCGGAACATGACCTGGGTGGCGAGCAGGGAGTTGCCGCCCAGCTCGAAGAAGTTGTCGTCCAGGCAGACCGTGTCCAGGTCCAGGACATCGGCCCAGATGGTGGCCAGCGCCTGCTGCACGGCGGTGACCGGGGGCCTCCCCTCGGCCCGCTCGGCGGGCGGGGCGATCTCCGGCAGCGCGGCCCGGTCCACCTTCCCGCTGCTGGTCAGCGGCATCCGGTCGATCACCGCGAGCTGCGCGGGGATGAGGTAGGGCGGGAGCCGGTCGACCAGATGGGCCCGCAGCTCCGCCGGGTCGGGGGCGGCACCGGAGGCCACCACGTAGCCGAGCAGGCGTTCCCCGGCGACCGTGACGGCGGAGCGCTCGACCCCGGGATGGGCGTCCAGGGTGGCCTCGATCTCGCCCAGTTCGACCCGTACCCCGCGGATCTTGACCTGGTGGTCGGTGCGGCCGAGGAAGTCCAGGGCGCCGTCGGGGCGGCGCCGCCCCAGGTCGCCGGTGCGGTACAGCCGGGAGCCCGGCGGGCCGTACGGGTCGGGGACGAAGCGCTCGGCGGTCAGCGCGGGCCTGCGATGGTAGCCGCGCGCCAGGCCGATCCCGCCGATGAACAGCTCGCCCGCCGCACCGTCGGGTACGAGCTCCCCCGCCTCGTCCAGCACATGCACGGTGTTGCCGGTGAAGGGCGTTCCGATGGAGACGACCGGGCCCGCGTGCGGGTCGTGCGGGTCGTAGGTGTACAGGGTGGAGTCGATCGACACCTCGGTGGCGCCCCACTGGTTGTGCAGCCCGCAGCCGTACACGCCGATCTGCTCGTGGAAGGCGAGCGCCAGGGGTGCGGTCAGCGCCTCCCCGCTGGAGATCACGTGGCGCAGGTGCGGCAGCGGCGGCAGCCCGGCGCGGCGATGCGCCGCCAGGAACAGCGCGAGCATGCTGGGCACGAACTGCACGACGGCGGCGCCGAAGCGCGAGGTGGCCTCCAGCAGCGCCACCGGGTCCCGGTGCTCGCCCGGCGGCAGGATCGCCACCACCCCGCCGGTCGACAGCGGCCAGAACACCTCCACCGCCGAGTCGTCGAAGCTGAGCGTGGTCTTGTGCAGCACGGCCTCGCCTGGTTCGAGGCGGTGCTCGGCCTGCATCCACCGCATCCGGTTGATCCAGCCCCCGTGCGTGCTGGCGACACCCTTGGGGGTGCCCGTCGAGCCGGAGGTGTAGTAGAGGGAGACCAGGTTTTCCTGGCGTACCCCGGAGCCGACCGGGGTCGTCGGGTGGCGGTCGATCAGCGCGCTGTCGCGGTCGAGCAGCACGACGCGGGTGAGGTCGCCGGGCAGCAGGTGGGCGAGTGCCTGCTCGCCCACCGACACCGGCGCCGCGCCCTCGGCGACCATGAGCCGCGCCCGGGCGGGCGGCGCGTCGGGGTCGATCGGCAGGTAGGCTCCGCCCGCCTTGAGGATGCCGCACAGCGCGATGACCAGGTCCAGTCCCCGGTGCACGCACACCGCCACGGGGGTGTCGGCGACCACTCCCAGCTCGCGCAGGTGGTGGGCGAGCTGGTTGGCGCGCCGGTCCAGCTCGCGGTAGGTCAGGGTGTGGCCGTCGGCATCGATGACGGCCACGGCGCGGGGGGTCCGCTCCACCTGGGCTTCGACCAGCTCGTGCAATCCGGCCACGACTTCTCCTAACGGTTCGCCGACGCCAGCAGGGCGACGCGGTCGATCTTCTTGGTGGGAGTCAGCGGGAAGGCGCCGCGCACCTCGATCCTGGACGGGATCATGTAGGCGGGCAGGTGGGCGGCCAGGTGCTTGCGCAGCGCCCGGGGGGTGACGTCTCCCTGGGCGAACAGCAGCAGGCCCTCGTCCACGACGTGCGCGGCGGCCAGCTCGACCAGCGGGTGCTCCTGGGCCACGCACTCGATCTCACCCAGCTCGATCCGGTAGCCGCGCAGCTGGACCTGCCGGTCACGGCGCCCGGTGAACCAGAGCCGGCCGTCGGGGCGCAGCCGGCCCAGGTCACCGGTCCGATAGAGCCTGCCGTGCTCGGGGTGGTCGACGAACCGTTCGGCGGTCAGCTCGGGGGCGCCGCCGTAACCGAGGGCCACGCCGAGCCCGCCGACGTGGATCTCGCCCTGCTCGCCGTCCGGTACCCGTTCACCGGCGTCGTCGAGCAGGACGACGCGGTAACCGGCCAGCGGCCTGCCCACCGGCAGCGGGTCCGGCTCTTGGGCGGTGACGAGCCCGGCGGTGCACCACACGGTGACCTCGGTGGGGCCGTAGAAGTTCCAGACGCGCCCGGCGCGCCCGGCCAGCTCGGCGGCCAGCCGGGCGGTCAGCACCTCACCGCCGCAGACGGCCTGCAGTTCCTCGCGCCCCGGCGTCAGGTACGGCAGCAGAAAGCGCCAGGCGGTGGGGGTGGCGTGCACGACGGTGGCGCGGTGCCTCTCCAGCCAGCCCACCAGCCGTTCCGGGGCGGCCTGGAGCGCCTCGGAGGTCACCAGGGTCGCCCCGCCGTGACTGAGCGGGACGAACATCTCCAGCAGCGCGATGTCGAAGGAGAAGGTCTGGTTGGCGGCGTACCGGTCGGCGGGACCGGGGCCGAGCAGTTCGGCGACGGCGCGCACGCAGTTGTGCAGCGAGGCGTGCGAGACCAGCACCGCCTTGGGCCGTCCGGTGGAACCGGAGGTGAACATCACGTACGCGCACCGCTCCGGCTCGGCGTCACCGGTCCGCAACTCGGCCGTGCCCCCGGCGCCCCCGGCGCCCTCGACGCCCTCGACGCCCTCGACGCCCTCGACGCACGGTACGGAGTCGAGGAGCAGGCTCATGCCCGCCTGGTGCTGCTGGAAGCGCAGCCGCTCGGGCGGCAGGGCCGGATCGAGGGGCAGGAAGACCGCGCCGGCCTGCCAGATGCCCAGGATCACCGCCACGTAGTCGGCCGAGCGGGGCAACGCGACACCGACCACGTCACCGGGGCGTGCCCTTCTCTCCCGCAGGACGTCGGCCACCGCGTTGGCACGGGCGGCCAGTTGCCCGTAGCTGAGCTCGGAGGCCGGGTCGAGGGCGGCGACCGCGCCGGGCGCCTGTCTCACCTGCCGGGCCACCTCGTGCAGGACGGTGTTCACGCGACCACCTCATGCGGGACGGTGCCGGCGTGGCCGGACGCGGGCAGGTGCTCGGGCAGGTGCGCGGGCCGTTCGCGGGACCAGGGGAGCAATGGGATGGACGCCACGGCCCCCGGTGGGTTGAGCACGGCCCAGTCGAGGTCGTGGCCGAGCTCGTAGAGGCGGATCAGCACGCCGGGCAGGTCGCTCGCGGTGGCGTGGCGCACCACGCGAGCCTGCCTGCCCCCCGGGGCGCCGCGCAGCCGGGGGCCGAGTTCGGCGGCACCGATCTCCACGAAGGTGCGTACTCCCCGGTCCAGCGCGAGGGCGAGCGCGTCGCCGAGCAGGCTCGGGGTGGCCAGGTGGCGCGCCCAGTGCCGGGCGCCCTGCGCGCGGCCGTCGACCGGCCCGCCGGTGAGCGTCGACAGCGCCGCCGTCTCACCGGTGTCGACGGGCAGGCCCTGCAGGGCGAGTTCCAGCTCGGCGGCGAGTGGCGCGGCCAGCGCGCTGTGGTCGGCGGTGGCGGGGCCGAGGTCGCCGCAGAGCACGTCTCCCGCGCTGAGGGTGGCGGCCAGGGTGGCCAGCGCGGCCCGGGGACCGACGATGACACAGGTCTGCGCGTCCTCCACGGTGGCCACCGCGAGCGCGGGACCGATCCGCGCGCACAGCGCCTCCGCCAGCCTGCGCGCCAGCCGCACCCGTAGCGCGTGCACCGGCGCCGACCTGGCCAGCAGCCTGGCGCGGTGCCCGGCGACGGCGTCCGCGGCGGTGGGCGACAGCACGCCGCGGTGGCGGGCGGCGGCGACCTCCCCCGCGCCGTGGCCGATCACCAGGTCGGGACGGACGCCCGCCCGGCGCAGTTCGGCGGCGAGGCCGGCGTGCGCGGCGGCCGTCCCGGCGCCCGGCTCGTCGGCGAAGACCAGGGCCAGGCCGCCGGGTGCCGCGCCGCCGGGTGTCGCGGCGGCCAGGTCGGTCAGTGCCCTGTCGAGCTCCCGGCTCAGCTCGGCGGCGTCGGCGCCGGTCACCCCGACCCGGTAGGCGTGGTGGTCGCGCCGTTCCCCGGCCGTGTGGCAGGCCGCCGCCAGGTCCAGTTCCGGATCGTCCAGCGCGGTCCGCCAGCGCACGACCAGCTCCCGCAGCCCGGCGTGCGTGTGCGCCGAGAGCGGCAGGTAGTGGCGGGTGCGCGAAACCGCCGCCGGTGGATACGACCACGTCTCGGCGGGCGGTCCCCCCTCGCAGTCCTCCCAGGCCTGCCGCCGGGCGGGAACGCCTCCACGCGTAACGGGTGTGCGCCGCCGCTCGGGCGGTGCCTGGAGGATCAGATGGGCGTTGGTGCCGCCGAAACCGAAGGAGCTGACGCCGGCCAGGCGGCCGGTCCAGGGTTCCAGGCTCCGCTGCACGCGCAGGCCGCCGCCGGACCAGTCGAAGTCCTCGGCGAGCTCGGTGGCGTGCAGGCTGGCAGGCAGCGTGCCGTGGAAGAGCGCGAGGGCCAGCTTGGCCAGGCCGGCCGCACCGGCCGCCGCCTCCAGGTGCCCCAGGTTGCTCTTGACCGAGCCGATCCGCAGCGCGGCGCGGCGCGGCGCCGTGCCCAGCACCTCCGACAGGGCGCGCAGCTCCATCAGGTCGCCCAGCCGGGTGCCCGAGCCGTGCGCCTCGACGTAGCCGACGTCACCGGGGTCGACCCCCGCGGCGCGGCATGCCGCGCGCAGCAGCCGTACCTGCGCGGGGGCGCTCGGCGACATCAGGCCGTTGGTACGCCCGTCGCTGTTGACCGCGCCACCGAGGATGAGGGCGTAGATCCGGTCCCCGGCGGCGAGCGCGTCGCCCAGGCGCCGGAGCGTCACCATGACGGCGCCCTCGGAGCGGCCCATGCCGTCGGCCCCGGCGCCGAAGGACTTGCACCGGCCGTCGGGGGCCAGCACGCCCGCCGTACGGAAGCACAGGCCGATGTCCGGCGAGAGGATGGCGTTGACCCCGCCGGCGAGGGCGATGTCGCACTGCCCCGTCCGCAGTGCGGTCACCGCCTGGTGGACGGCGACCAGCGACGACGAGCAGGCGGTGTCGACGGACATCGAGGGGCCGTGCAGGTCGAAGACGTAGGAGATGCGGTTGGCGGCCACGCTGTGCGCCACACCGGTCGGGGTGTAGAGGCCGGGCTCGGCCGCGGCAAGTCCCGGGCTGAAGCTGCTGACCAGGAAGTCCCCGCTGCTGATGCCCGCGAACACGCCCGTCTGGCTCCCGGCCAGATCGGCGAGGCGGAGCCCGGCGTCCTGCAGGGACTCGTGCGCGACCTCCAGCAGCAGCCGCTGCTGCGGGTCCATCGCCTCCGCCTCGCGGGCGTTGACCGTGAAGAACGCCGGGTCGAAGCCCTCCACGTCCGGCAGGAACCCGCCCTCGCCCACCCCTGGCTCGCGCCAGCCCGGGTGGTGCGCGGCCCGCTCGCCCGGCACCGTGCCGACCGCGTCGACGCCGTCCGCCAGCAGCCGCCAGAGCCGTCCGGGGCCGTCGGCCCCCGGCAGGCGGCAGCCGATGCCGACGATCGCCACCGGTTCGGCGGAGTGGGCGGGGGCCTCATGCCCGCCCAGGGCGCGGGAGGTGCCGTGGCCGGGGGTCCTGCGATCCGGTTGTGCCACGGCTCCCGCCAGATGTTCGGCCAGGGCGCGCGGGGTGGGGTGGTCGTAGAAGACCGTGTTCGGCAGCGGGGTGCCCAGCCGGGCCTCCAGTTCGGCGGCGAGGGCGACCGCGTCGGCCGAGCCGATGCCGTAGTCGATGAACAGCCGGTCGGCGTCGACATCGGCCAGGCCGGCGCGTTCGGCGACCAGGGAGGTCAGCAGGTCCAGGACGTTCATCGCCCGGCCGCCACCGGATCGGCGTCCGCGAGGGCGGGCGAGGTCCATCCGGCCAGCACGGTGAAGCGGCCCTCCGCCAGCATGGCGCGGCACTCGCGGCGCCGGACCTTTCCACTGGTGGTCTTGGGAACGCTGCGCGGCTCGACCAGGAACACCCCGTCGAGCAGCACGTCGTGCTCCCTGGCCACCGCGAGGCGGATCTCGGTGATCAGCTCGCCGAGATCCCCCGCGGTCGCGGCCGTGACCTCGGCGACCACCACCGCGGCCTCGGCCTGCGAGATCGGAAGCGCGGCGGGTA
>NZ_JBEXUE010000353.1:0-10649 GCF_040614275.1 Streptosporangium sp. NPDC006013 | reverse complement strand
CCGGCGCCCTCGTACAGCAGAACTCCTGCGACTCGGTGGCGACCAAGCAGTGGCGGCCGGCCCGGCCTCGGTGAACTCGGTCTCCACCCCGTGCTCGTCGGTATCTCCAGCATCCGGTAGTCAAGGTGCCCGCACATCGGAGGGAAGGCCCTAGGGGGCACCTGGGTCTGCGGCTCAGCTGGGTGCTGCGGCCTCGATCGCCTGCTTCATCTCCACTGCGCCGCGTTCGATGCGAATGCGGATCTCGGCGGCCTGCCCGTGTGGCAGCACGTTGGTAGTCCAGATCAGCCGGCCCGCTCCGGCACCCTCCGGGCGAACTTCAAACGAGGCGTGGTGGTGTTCGAGCGGGGGCCTGGCGCCTTCAACAACGGAATAGGCCAGGCAGCGGGAATCATCATCGATCGCGACAATCAGCTCGCGGATGACGTGTCCATCGGGAAAGGTCAGGAACCGCTGGTCGCCCTCCAGCCGGGTGTCCATGACACGGCCCGGCAGCAGGCGCTCGTGCACGGCTCCGACATCGCGCAGCACATCCCAGATGTGCTCAGGGGACGCGTCGATGACGATCTCGTGGCGGATGGAGGCCATGACGTCGGGAACTCCTCTTGGGATGGGGTGGCTCCCTAGCCGGCAGGCAAGGAAGGCGACCCATGGCTGACATCTTCTTCGGCTGCCCTGGGCACCACGCTCGGCGCAGACCAGAACAGCCGTATCCGTCCTGTGACGGCTGCGAACCTGTACTCGCGTTCAGCTCTGTACGGTCCTCGGCACACCGACACCAACCACCCGCGATGCCGCCGCCGCGGACACCTCGCCGCGGAAGCGGGCCTCGTGATAGCCGCGCACGGTGCGACGGGTCTGTTCCTGAGCTGTCGTGGTCATGGCTGCTGTCCGATCTGGCGCAGGTGCTCGGCGAGGCGATGCTGGTTGGCGGCCAGCCGCAGGCACAGGTCGCGCAGCACGACCAGTTCTTCGGGAGCGAACCCGTGGAACATCGCCCGCATGGCGAGCTGCGACGGCCTGCGGAACGCCTCCATCCAGGCCTGCCCGGCAGGTGTGATCTCGGCCAGAACCGAACGTCGATCCTTCGGGTCGGCGACCCGGCGGGCCAGCCCGTCGTGCTCCAGCGTGTCGACCAAGCCGGTGACATTGCGGGAGCTGACCCCGGCGGCCCGGGCCAACTCGCCGATGCTGATGCCCTGCTCGCTGCTGTTGAGGCGGATCAGCAGGTCGAGCGCGCCCGCGCTGACCCCCCGTCCCTGGGAGCCGTGGGCGCGCATGCGCTCGACGGCATGGTTGGCGGTGCGGACGGCGGCGCCTGCCTCGAAGGTGAGCAGGTCTCCGTCGTCATCGGTGAACTGGGTCATCGCGGCCCTGACCCGAGGGTCGTAGAGGAAGCCGTCAGGGTCGCTCTCGTAGATTGTTACGTCCTTCATTATGAAGGAGGATAATAGTACGTGCTTCCAGTCTTTGCTACCCGTTGCTTGACGCCCGCCCTCGTGTAGATCGACAAGGGCCGCCACCGTGCCTTGCTCAGGTCAAGGTTTTTCCTTCATGTCGTTCTCGGAGTTCTCGTTGGTGGACGGCCGGACGGCGCCGTGGGTCAGGCCGTCGGATATCAGTTGAACCAGATCCTCGCCGAGGGTGGCGGCCCGGCGCAGCGAAGCCTCGAATTCCGCCAGTTTCCGAAATGCCGCGCCGTACCCGCGCTGCTCCTCGATCGGCAGCAGCGGGAGTTCCGCGCGACGTACGTCCACCTGGGCGCGGCTGCCCACGGTGGCGTAGTTGCGCAGGTTGACCGAGCCGCTCAGGAAGCCCGCCACGAAATGGGGGTCGAGCAGGGCCGGGTCGGGGCGGAGCAGGGAGAGGCGGAGACCGAGGACGGGGCCGCCCTCCCCGGCGACCCGCGCCACCGGGCGCCGCGCGACGCCCGGCACCAGCACGTCACCGGGCCGCACGATGATCTCGTGCTGTACGGCGATGTCCGGCGTGGTCGCGGTCGGCGGGGTGCCGTCGACGACGTCCTCGGCGGTGAGGACGGTCAGCCCGTCCGCGACCTCGGACGGCTCGCCGGGTCTCACCGGGCTCTGGTGGTGGATCGTCAGCATGCCGCGCCGCAGGAGTTCGGCGAGCGGGACCATCGGGAGGTCCTTCGGTCCCCGAGATGACTCGACGGTCGGCACCAGCTCCACGGCGAGGCGGAGGAGGTCGGCCACTCGGTTCCGCTGCCCGGTGACGCGCGCGGGCGACAGGTCCGCGGGCGGCGGCGCGAGATATCGGGCGGGGGTGAGGTCGACGTCGTCGTCGAGCAGTTCGACGGCGGGGACGGCCCGGCTCACGCCCGGTTCATCGATGTCCGCACCGGCCTCGAAGCGTTCCCAGGCATCCGCGGCGACCCGCGCGAAGTCCTCCGGCCGGTCGGAGGTGTCGACCATCAGGACATGGCCGGGCGTGCGGGAGTCCGCCGGCCTGCGCAGCACCCACAGGGCCAGGGCGACCGCCATGTTGGGGATGCTGCCGAGCGGGAGCGTGATCACCGCGCTGAGTGCTCCCCGGCGGATCAGCTGGGCGCGGATACGGCGGCCGGATCTGCGGCTGGCGACGGCGGGCGGCATGAGCATGACGGCGGTGCCGCCGGGTTTCAGATGGCAGAGGGCGTGCTGGATCCAGGCGAGTTCCGACTCCATCCGGGGCGGCAGACCGTACTCCCAGCGGGGGTCGGCGGTCAGCTCCTCGTATCCCCAGGCGCGGTCGTTGAACGGCGGGTTGCACACGACCGCGTCCACCAGCGTGCCGGGGAACGCGTCCTGGCGGAGGGAGTCGCCGTGCGAGACGCGTACGGTGGCGGCGTGCAGCGCGAGATGCGCGGCGGTCAGCCGGGCGGTCGCCGCGTCGGCGTCCTGGCCGAGGAGCAGGTGTACACCGCGATCCGAATGGTCGCGCAGTGCCTTCAGCAGCGCTCCCGAGCCGCAGGCCGGGTCGAGGATGACCTCGGGGGAGGGGCCGCAGAGCTCCGCCATGAGCCGGGCGACCGGCTCGGGGGTGGCGTACATCCGCTTGGTGTGCAGTTCGAAGTAGCGCTCGCGCAGGAAGGCGAAGGTCCCCTTCGTGCCGCTCTCGACGGCGAGGGCGGCCACCCGGCGCAGCAGCGGCAGCCGGTCCCGGATGAGGCATTCCGGCGGCAACGGGCTCCGCATCGGCCCGGCGCACGCTTCTCGGACGCGGTCGGGAAGCACGGCGGCCACGGCCGCGTCGTCGGCGGCGGAGAGGGCCGCCCAGTCGTCGCCCTCCCGGTCCAGGTAGACCAGGAAGGCGCCGAGGTCGGCGATCAGGTCGGCGAGATCCTCCTCAGGCACGCCCGCGCGCAGGTCCTGCCAGAGCCACTCGCGCGCCGGGAGCGACCTGCCCTCGCTGTGGCCGAGCAGCCACTCCTTGATCTCGCCGAGGGAGAAGGCGGGGCTGGTCGCGGTGCCGCCGACGGGCTGGGGGAAGTCGTCGTGCCGGCGGCGCCAGTTGCTCACCGCGGCCCGGCCCACATCACCCAGCCGGGCGATGTCCGCCGCGGTCACCTGGACGTCCCTGTCCACCTGGTCCTCCGTGTCGGTCGCGGTCTGCCCGGTCGTCCCGTTCATCGGTTCTTCGGGCTCGGTGTCCGTGTCGATTGGAACGTACCTGAGTGTGTCACCTCCATGCAGCGTCCTCAAAGATATTGGTCGATTCCATCAACACGTGTTTTACTGAACTTCATTGGACACTAAAAATCATCATCATGGAAGGAACCGATGACCCGTGATCACCCCCACCACGCGCATCGACCGGTTCCAGGCCCCCACGTCACGCGGCAGACGGCGCCTTCGCTCAGGGCGGGCCATGCACCTGCTGGACATCGAGAACCTGACAGGGGCCAGTCGCCCCACCACCCCCGAGGTCGCCGAGGTCATGGTCCTCTACCGGCGTATCGTCCCGATCGGCCCGATGGACCAGTTCGTCGTCGCGGTCAACCACGGCGCGCTCGTCGCGGTCGGGATCGCCTTCCACGGTGTGCAGTTGCTGGCCCGTTCCGGCCCCGACGGCGCGGACCAGGCCCTGGCCGAGGCCGCCCGGGGCGATCGGATGGACCAGCGGTTCGACCGGGTCGTGATCGGCTCGGGCGACGGCTACTTCGCCGACCTGGCCTGCTGGCTCGCCGAGTGCGGTGTGCACGTCACCGTCGTCTCCCAGCGTGAGTCACTCAGCCGCCGCCTGCGCGCCGAGGTGTCCGCCGTCATCACGCTGGAACCGCCGGTGGCACAGGTGGCCTGACCTTCGGGAGCGTCGTCACGACCGGGGCGCGGCCGATTCCAGGATCTTCGCGATTCTGCCGACGTCGGCCTCGGTGGTGCGCCAGTTGCTGAACGCGGCACGCAGCGCGGGCACCCCGGCGTAGACCGTCGGGGTGAGGAAGGCCTCGCCGGATTCGGTGATCGAGTCGACCACCTCCCCGATCCGTTCGGGGGAGGGGGCGGAGGCGAGGGTGAAGCAGACCACGTTGAGCCGTACCGGGGCGAGCAGCCGGTAGGCGGCCATCGAGGCGATCCGCGCGCCGAGCCCGGCGGCGAGGGCGATGTCGCGGCGGACGATCTCCGCGTGCCCCTCGCGCCCGTAGGCGGCCAGCGTGAACCAGGCCGGTAGCGCACGCAGGCGCCGTGAGTTCTGCGGGGTCAGGTGCGCGAAGTCGGGCTCCTCGCTCAGCGGGGTGAGATAGGCGGCCGAGTTCAAAAAGACGCGGGCCTGCAGGTCGCGGCGGCGGGTGAACTGGATCGCGCTGTCGTAGGGCACGTTCAGCCACTTGTGCAGGTCCGCGCAGACCGAGTCGGCCTCGCCGAGGCCCGCGACGAGGTGGGCGTGCTCGGGGGAGAGCGCGGCGAAGGCGCCGAAGGCGGCGTCCACGTGCAGCCAGAAGGGGTGACGCTCGCGCAGGGCGGCGATGGCGCGCAGGTCGTCGAAGTCGACGGTGTTCACCGTGCCGGCATTGGCGACCACGATCGCCGGTGCGCCGTCCAGCCGGTCGAGTTCCTCGGCGAGCAGGGCCACGTCCACCGCCTCCCGCCCCGGCAGGACGCCGACGTGCCGGATCGCCGACCGTCCCAGCCCGAGCATGGACAGCGACTTGACGATGCTGGAGTGCGGGCTCGCCGACAGCACCGTCACCGGCCCGAGCGCGGCCGCGCCCGCCTCGGCCACCGACACGCCGCGCAGTTCGCCCAGCCACTCCCTGGCGATCGCCAGGCCCGCGAAGTTGGACATGGTCGCGCCGCTGACGAACGTCCCCTCGTGCTCCGGCGGCAGGCCGAAGAGGTCGCGCAGCCAGGCGACCGTCTCCCGTTCGAGGTCCGGGGCGAGGGAGTCCAGGCCGGAGGTGGGGTTCTGGTCGAGGGTGCCGGTCAGCCAGTCGCCCGCCAGTGCGGCGGGTGTCGCGCCACCCGTGACGAAGCCCAGGTAGCGGGGGCCCGCGCTGGCCGCGAAGCCCGGTTCCCAGCGCCGCGCGAACATCTCCATCGCCCCCTCCAGGCCGATCCCCGTCTCCGGCAGGGACTCGGGCGCCGGTCGCACCGGCGTCCGCGCCGCCGGGCGGTCGTCGAGCCCGGCGAGGAGACGCACGGCGTACGCGCGGGTGGCCTCCATCAGTTCGGGTACGCGGGCGCGATCGGCTCCCAGGGGGCCGCGGATGTGATCGGCCTCCGGGACCCCGGACAGGTGGTCGTCCCCGCCGCCGGACGGTCCGGGCCGCTGGTCGCCGTTGGTGTTCGTTGGTCCGGGCCGGGGGCCGCCGCCGAGGTGCGGAGAGTCGGGAATGGGAGCGGTGCCCGCGTCGGGTCTGGTGTTCATGCTTCGACGCTAGGAAGCGGAGCATGTTCGCGTCGTGGTCCAATCACGGCAAACTGGACCAGTGCTCAAGGATGTTCTGGCAGGATGGCGGCGATTCGGCGGCCCTCTCGCGGGTGCGCTGGCCGCCGCGCTGCGCGAGGCGGTGCTCGACGGGCGCGTACGCGTCGGGGACCGGCTGCCCTCGGAGCGGCGCCTGGCCGGTGAGCTCGGGGTGAGCCGGGGAACGGTCGTCGCCGCCCTGTCCCGGCTGCGCGAGGAGGGCTGGCTCGTCACCGAGCACGGCAGCGGCAGCAGGGTGCGGCTGCCGCGGAACCTCGGTGAGCGCTACGCGCCCCTGTCGGTGGACGGCCGGGGCTCGCTCCTCGACCTGCGGCGCGCCGTCCCCGCCGCCCCGCGCGCGATCGTCACCGACGCCGTCACCCGCGCGCTCGGCAGGTCGGCGGGGCTGCTGCTGGAGAGCGGCGAGCCCGGACCCGGCCTGCCCGAGCTGCGCGAGCTGATCGCCCGGCGTCACACCGGAGAGGGATCGGCCACCCGCCCCGAACAGATCCTGGTCACCTCGGGAGCCCGTGCCGCGCTGGCGCTGCTCGTCACCCATCTCGGCCCGCGCAGAATCGTGGTGGAGAACCCCACCTTCTTCGACACCCTCGCCACGCTCAGGCGCTTCGGCATCCGTACCGTCCCCGCGCGGGTCACCGCGGCGGGATGGGACGGCGACCAGCTCGCCACCGCGTTCCGCGAGGCCGCGGGGGGAGCCGCCCTGCTGACCCCCGACTTCCAGAACCCGACCGGGGTGCTGATGGGTTCCGAGGACCGCCGGAAGGTCGCGGAGCTGGCGGCCAGGTACGGGGTGACCGTGATCGTGGACGAGACCGTGCGCGACCTGGACCTGCGTGACCATCCGGTGCCCGAGCCCCGGATCGACCGGGCCGTCACGATCGGTTCCCTGAGCAAGACCGTGTGGGGAGGGTTGCGGGTGGGATGGATCCGGGGTCCGGCCGCGCTGATCCGTGAACTCCTCCTCGACCCGATCAGCGGTCTGTACGCCCCGCCGCCCATGGAGCAGCTCGTGGCCTGTGAGGTCTTACCCCTCATGGGCCGCTTGCTGGGCCAGCGCAGGAGTGAGCTGCGGCGCCAGCGCGACCATCTGGCCGGAAGCCTGGACGGGGACGACGCCTGGAGCTTCTCCCTCCCGCAGGGCGGCCTGGCGCTCTGGCTGCGCCTGAACGGTGTGTCCGGTGAGGCACTCGCGGGGAAGGCGGCCGAGGCAGGGCTCAGCCTGCTCCCGGGGCCGGTGTTCTCACCTGACGGCACCCGGGCCAACCGGCTGCGGGTGCCGTACACCGCCCCGATCGAGACCCTCGACCGGGTCGTCGAGCAGCTCAGGCGAGCCCACCGATCCTGAAAGGCACGTGTCGACGCCCGGTGCCTTCGGCGCGGTTCGGCTCCGGGGGCGTCCTGCCGACCGGTGGCGGGGGCCGGTGCCTTTCGCGCGGCGCCCCGGCCAACCGGCGGCCGGTGCCTTCAGCGCGGCGGCCCGGCTAACGAGTTCCAACAGGCGTGGTGGGGGCGCAGGCGGTTTCAAATGGTTGTCCGTCCTCGATTCGCAGGATGGGTGCGCCGGCGAGATGCCGTAGCGCGCTCCTCAGCGCCGCCCGTACCGGGGCGTCGAGATCGGTCAGCAGCCGGTCCTCGATCGCCTTGATGTCATCGCGGGCGGCCTCGAGTGCGAGGCTTCCTTGAGGCGTGACCTCGATGATGCGGGCCCTGCGGTCCGCGGGGTCCGGCCGACGGAGAACCAGGCCGGCGCCTTCCAGCTCGTCGAGGATGACGACCAGTTTGCTCTTGTCGACCGACACGGCCTGGGCGAGGGCGAGCTGAGTGCGGGCGGGGGCTTCGACGACCGCCATCAGCACCGTGTAGCCCCAGAGGCTCATGCCGTGCTCCCGCACCGCTACGGCCTCCGCCCCGGCGAGACCCTGCTTCAGCCGGGCGAACAGCCAGTGCAGATCCTCGTGCAGCCGGCTGCCGGGTGAGCTTTCGGAGGCAGGAGAGATGGCCATGGCCCCATGATAGCGAGCCGAGATGTTCTTGACTTGAAACTATCTTGCTCTATATTGATTGCGAATCCAGATCATCTTGAATGCGAGGCAATCTTGTGACGCATCTGCTGCACCTGGACGCCAGCGCACGAAGCGACTCGTTCTCGCGCAGGCTCGGCGAGAGTTTCGCAGCCGCCTGGAAAGCGGCCGATCCTGAAGGGACCTACACCTACCGCGACCTGGTCGCGGAACCGGTACCGCCCGTCGACGAAGCCCGTGTCCAACTCGCCACCCAGTCCTCCCTGAACGGGGTACGCGGCATCCAGGCCATGGACGAGGTGGCCGACACCACCTCCGAACTGGCCGCGGCCTGGGCAGCCACCCGCCCGCTGGTGGAGCAACTGCTCGCGGCGGACGTCCTGCTCATCGGCGCCCCCATGTACAACTTCTCGGTGCCCGCCGCGCTCAAGGCATGGATCGACCGCGTGGCCCTGCCCTGGTTGCCGCTCCAGGGAAAGTCGGCCGTGATACTGAGCGCGCGCGGCGGTGCCTACGGGCCGGGCACTCCCCGGGAGTCCTTCGACTTCCAGGAGCCTTACCTGCGCGCCTTCTTCTCCTCGCTCGGACTGGACGATGTGGAGTTCGTCCATACCGAGCTCACGCACGCCAGGGTCATGCCCTTCCTCGTCCAGTTCCGCGAGACGCACGAGGCATCCCAGGCCGCAGCGCTCGACGCGGTGCACACCCTGGCCACCCGGGTGCGTGCCAGGACGCCGTCTTGAGCCCGGCGTACATCCCGCACCGGCCGTACCCGATCAGCAAAGACGAGAGGACCCCCCACACAATGGACACCGAACTCAGAGACCGCGTGGTCCTGGTCACCGGCGCGTCGAGCGGGATCGGAGCCGCGACCGCCCGCGCCTACGGGCGGGAGGGCGCCCGGGTCGCGATCACCTACCGAAACAACCCGGACAAGGCCGAGAAGGTGGCCGCGGACATCGAGGCCTTGGGCGGGCAGGCGCACGTCGTACGTCTCGACCTCGAAGACCTGCCGACCATCGACCAGGCCGCCGCAACCGTCATCGAACGCTGGGGCGGGATCGACGTCCTCGTCGCCAACGCCGTCCGCTGGGGCGGTGACGGCCCGCCGGATCCCAGCGTCCGGTTCGAGGACGTACCGCTGCAGGAGTGGGAGGCGATGATCAACGCCAACCTGGTCGGAACCGCCGCGTCGATCCGCGCGGTCCTGCCCGGCATGCGCGCCAGGGGCTGGGGCCGCATCGTGCTGATCTCCTCAAGCGTCGCGGAGGAGGGACTGCCCGGGCCGGGTCCGTACGGGACCGCCAAATCGGGCCTGTACGGACTCGCCCGCAGCCTCGCCTGGAACGGCGGCCGGGACGGAATCCTGGTCAACGTCGTGGCCCCCGGCTTCACCCTGACCGACAGCCGGGACATTCCGGAGTTCGTCACCGACGCTCTCGCCGCCGCCACGCCCAGCCGCCGACTCTCCAACTCCGGCGACGTGGCCAAAATTATCGTTTTCCTAGGCTCGGGAGCCAACGGCAACCTCACCGGTGAAGTGATCCGAGACGGCTCCTCCGCCGCACGCGCACCACACCTCGGCGGGTAACCGGCCGCTCGCGGAAGACCTTGTTCCGCGTGTCGTCGCCGGCGGCCGTGGGAACCCTGTCGGTCACGACCAGTGCCACTCGATCGAGGCCGTGGCGCGGCGCTCGGCCAGCCATTCGGTGAACGCCACCCGCCCGGCCGCGGCCAGGGTCCGCTCGTCCGCCGACGAGGCCGCACGCCCCAGGATGACCCCGGCGAGGAAGGCGGTGCCATGGGCCGCCGGCCCGACGACGTCTCCGGGCGCGCCCTCCTGCAACGGTTCGGGCAGCTCGAAGGCGAAACGCTCGGCGATCGTGGTCTCCACCTCGCCGGCCGGACCCGCGAGCGAGGGGAGGAGGCCCTCCGGTGAATCACCGCCGAGGTCCGCGAGGACCTGCTCCGGCCCGATGCTCCAGAGCGCACGCACCCGGTCGAAGCGCTCGGCGTGCGCGGCCAGGTAGGCCGGGCCGAGCTCGGCCTCCCTGCGGCGGCGGAAGCTCCGGCGCCTGGCGACACCGCCGATGTAGGCGTCGAACTGCTGGAGGGTCATCCCCATCTCGGCCGGCCAGGCCGGCGTCGTCGCGCGGTCGTGCAGGCCCCGCCCCCGGCGGAACTCCTCCGAGGCGGCCTGCAGGTCCTCGTCGCTGACCGGCGTGTCGTCGTGCTGGATCTCGTTCAGGATCAGGCACTGGTCGACGATCTCGTCGTGCGGCGTCGCGTCGCGGCGTGACAGCGAACGGATCATGGTGAGCGCCTGGGCGACCGACAGGTGTATCTCGTCCACGCTGACCAGCCGGCCCGCCGCCCGGTGCGTGGAGTGGTCGATCAGCCAAGGGACGCCGTCGTCGGCCTGCGCGGTGAGCGCGATCGTCCCGCCTTCCGGGTCCTGGAGCAGCAGGTCGAAGTCGACCACCGAGGTGCCGGGACGCTCGTCGACGACGAGCTCCGCCTTCAGCTCGGGGTGCTCGGCCGCCCACGCGGCGGCCGTCCGACGGGCCTGCTGCACCTGTGCGCGGCGGCGAGGCAGGCCACGCAGCAGCCGCACCCCGGAGGCGAGCGTCGTTCCAAGGTCAATCATCGAATACCTCCAGCGTGGAGACCCCGAGCCTTGGCTCCGGGAAATCAGGCTCG
>NZ_JBEXUE010000352.1:0-10676 GCF_040614275.1 Streptosporangium sp. NPDC006013 | reverse complement strand
CTTCCATGATTCCCAGCAACCGTATTCCGGGCGCCGAGATCCAGTCGGCAGCACACGCCTTCCCCGTCAGCGTCAATATAACTTTCCGCCACCAGAATAGGCGGAAGACAGCGAAGCGTTACTGGAACGTTGCCGGAATTCGGTAGTCATCCAGAGCATTTATCACGATATTAGCGATATTACATAGACGCAGATCCCGAAGCTCTCTTCACACCACTGAACTGTCGCGGAAAATCCCGGGCACGCGAGTTTCACGACGACCCGACCCCGCCTTCTCCACGCCCCGAAGGCCGCAGACCACCGCAGGGGCCGGCAGCGGGTCCGGCACCGGCCTGCCGCGACCATAGGCATCGAGGGGGTTTGCCGTGACCGTCGCGGATGTGATCCACTACATCCCATCCCATTCAGTGCGAATACCTCATGAACGGAACCGGCCCCCATGAGTACCTCTCGCGAATCAGACTGGCAGCCCGTGGAACTTGATGCCGACCGGCCACATTCGGCCCGCATCTGGAATTACTGGCTGGGCGGAAAAGACAACTATCCCGCCGACCGCGACGCCGGCGACATGGTCGAGGGGCTCATCCCCGGCATCGTCGACTCGGCCCGGGCCGACCGGGCGTTCCTGGGCCGCTGCGTCCGCCACCTCGTCGCCGACGCCGGTATCCGCCAGTTCCTCGACATCGGCACGGGCCTGCCCACCGCCGACAACACCCACGAGGTGGCGCAGCGGATCGCCCCGGAGTCCCGGGTCGTCTACGTCGACAACGACCCGCTGGTCCTGGTACACGCCCGCGCCCTGCTCATCAGCACCCCCGAAGGGGTCACCAACTACATCGACGCCGACCTGCGCGAACCCCACCGCATCCTGCGGGCCGCCGAGAAGACCCTCGACCTCACCGAACCCGTCGCGCTGATGCTGCTGGGGATCCTGCATCACATCACCGACGACGACGAGGCCAGGCAGGTCGTACGGGACCTGGTCGACGCCGTCCCCTCGGGCAGCTACCTGGTGATCGCGCACGCCACCGCCGAGGTCCACGGCGATGCCATGCACGAGGCGATGCGGCAGTTCATGGAGCGAGGCGGCACCCCGATCGTGGCCCGCGACCGCGACCACCTCGTCACGTTCTTCGACGGTCTGGAGTTGCTGGAGCCCGGCGTGGTGTCCTGCTCCAGATGGCGTCCGGAACACAGCCCGTGGGGCGAGCCCGATGAGGTGTCCCAGTTCTGCGGCATCGCCCGCAAGCCCTGACGCCCCTGCCTCCCTCAGCGGCCGAGTCGACCGTGATCCCACGTCGGTCATCACCAACCCCGTCAGACTGTCGCGCAGAGCGACATGGGAGGCCCTCCTCAATGAACCCCGCTGGGGATTCCGCCGCACCGACTCCCGGAACCGCGCCACTCGTCGTCATGGGCGTGACCGGTTCCGGCAAGACCACCGTGGGCGCCGCCCTCAGCCGGCGGTTACGGGTGCCGTTCGCCGACGCCGACGACTTCCACAACGAGGCCAACATCGCCAAGATGTCGGCGGGCATCCCCCTCGACGACGACGACCGGCTGCCGTGGCTGCGCGCGATCGGTACCTGGCTCGCCGACCACGCCGCCACCGGCGGGGTGGCGAGCTGCTCGGCGCTCAAGCGGAGCTACCGCGACATCCTGCGGGAATCCGCACCGACGGTGAACTTCGTCCATCTGCACGGCGAGATCGACGCCGTACGCCGGAGGGTCGCCGGCCGGCCGGGGCACTTCATGCCCGCCTCGCTGGTCGACTCGCAGTTCAGGACCCTGGAGCCCCTCGGGCCCGAAGAGCACGGGATCGTCCTCGACTTCGCCAGGCCCGTCGGCGAGCTCGTGGACGCCTACCTCGCCGCGACGGCCGTCCCCCGGACACGACCGGACCCGTACCCCATCGGTCCCGCCGATCCCGGTGGCCCCCGAGACGCAGGCGAGGCCGGGAGGGCGAGGTGAGCACCGTTCTGATCATGCTCGCCGAGCCCGCCACGACCTCCCCCGGCCGGCTTGTCCCGGCTGCGCTCGCGGGCCTGTCGGTGATGCACGGGCTCGTCCCTCCCCACCTGGGACCGCTGGTCGCCATCGACGCCCTCAAGGCCGATCTCGGTATCGCGCTGGGCCTGGGCGTGCTCATCGCCGGACCGCTGTTCTCCAGGTACGCCGCCCAACGGAGTGAGGCTGCGGCGCAGGATCTTCAAGGCGACGCGGGAGCAGGACCGGGCCACGGTGGTCCGGTCCTTGCAGAAGACGATGCTGAGGTCCTGGTCGAACACGCTGGTCAGCGTCCGCCAGGTCACTCAACGCAACACCGGGCGCCGGACGGCCGGGATCGACGGCGAGGTCGCCCTCTCTGGGGCGGCGCATCGTGCGCCGCAGGCGCCGGCCGGGCTGGCCGCGACGGTCAAGACGCGCCTTGGCGCTTCCAGGTCTCTGGCTTGTTCGATTCTCGCTAACTGTTGCCCGATCCTGCCTTCTCGGCCGAAGGAGGCCAATGACGCCACCATGTCCGCCGCATCGCGGGATATGCTCGCGACGCCTTATGGACAGCCGTCGTGGTGCGGCGAGTCGCGTCGGGCAGGTAGGACATGGCCGACGCTGTGAGGTGCCTGTGGGCGGCGGTGAACTCTTCGGACGCCGTACCGAGCTCGACCAGCTCGCCGGTTTTCTCGATGCCGCCCGGCAACGCGGCGACGCGCGGTTGCTCTGGGGCGAGCCCGGGGTGGGCAAATCCGCTCTCATGGCCGCCGTGGCAGAGCTCGCCATCACGGCGGACATGCGGGTTCTGCGAGCGTCAGGGTCGGAGTTCGAGGCGGAAGTCAGTTACTCCTGCCTCAACCAGCTGCTTCTGCCGCTGAACGCCGACATCGAGCGCCTCCCGCCCGGTCTGCGGGAGGCGTTGTCGGTGGCGCTCGGTTTCGGTGTGGGGGCGCCCACGGACGCGCTCCTGGTCTGCAACGCGACGCTCTTGCTCGTCAAGGCGGTAGCCGCCGATGCGCCGCTCGCTCTTCTGGTGGACGATGTGCACTGGATCGACCGGGCCAGCGCCGTCGTCTTGAGCTTCGTCGCCCGCCGCCTGGAGGGTACCCAGGCCGGGCTGCTGGTCTCCGCCAGAACGGGCGCGGCGAGCTTCCTGGATCCGCGGGGACTGACCGAGATGACGGTCCGGCCGCTGGACCATGAGGCGTCCGGGCAGTTGGTCGACGCTGGTTTCCCGGAGATGCCGCCGCGCGTCCGGCGACGGCTGCTCGACCTCGCCCAAGGCAATCCGCTGGCGCTGACTGAGCTGCCGTCCACGCTGCTGGGTGCTGCGCATCACCCGGTGACCCACCTTGAGGTGGTTCCGCTCAGCGACAGGCTCCAGGCGATGTTCGCCACGCGGATGGCTGATCTGCCGGAGCCGACCCGCAGGCTGCTACTGCTGGCCACGTTCGAGGGCAACGGCGACGTCAGGGTGCTCAGAGCCGCCGTGGGGGCCGGGCACGGCCTGGCCGGCCTCGCCCCGGCCGAGCGGGCGCAGTTGGTACGCGTGGACGACGCCACGGCGCGGATCGCGTTCCGGCACCCGCTGATCCGGTCGGCGATCGTGGCGGTGTCCACCCACGAGGAGCGACGCAGCGCGCACCTCGCTCTCGCCGGAGCGTTGGACGTCGACCAGGAACGCCGCGCGTGGCACCTCGCGGCGGCTGCCACCGGACCGGATGAGACGGTGGCGCAGCTGCTGGAGGACTCGGCGCACCGCGTCATGCTCCGCGGAGACACCTTCGCCGCGGTTGCGGCTCTGATCCGCGCCGCCGAACTCAGCTCGACCAGCGCGAGCCGTGGCCGACGGCTCGCCGAGGCCGCCTACATCGGTGCCGAAGCCGGCGGCGCCGTCGAGGACGCCCAGTCGCTCCTGACGGATGCGCGCCGGTCGGACCCGGACTCGGCGGGTTCCCTGCTGGCCGCCAACGCGGCCGCCTTCCTGATGCTCAACGGAGACGGCGATGTGAACACCGCGCACCGCCTCCTGCTGGGAGCCATCGAGACCGGCGACCACGGATTCCGCGCCGACAATCCCGCCCTGATCGAAGCCATGCACACCTTGCTGCTGCTGTGCTGGTACGGCAGCGATCCGGAGTACTGGGAACCGTTCTACCGGGCGCTGCGCAGGCTGAAGCCGTCGCCGCCCGACGTGCTCGCACTGGCGAGCAAGACGTTCCCCGACCCCGTACGCACCGCAGCTTCGGCCCGGCCGGCGATCGATGAAATCCTCCGCTCCCTCCCCGACGAGGGGGATCCCACGCGCATCATGCGGATCGGTACGGCATCGGTCTACCTGGACCGCCTGGCCGACTGCCGCGAGTCCTCATGGCGCCTGGTCCAGCAGGGGCGGGACGGCGGAGCACCCCGCCGGCACCTCGGCGCCCTGATGCACCTGTGCCTGGACGACTACCTCGTCGGCCGGTGGGACGAGGCCGAGGAACTCGCTCTGGAAGGGCATCGGGTCTGTGACGCCAGCGGCTTCTCGTTCTTCGAGTGGTATTTCCTGTACAACAGGGCGATCGTCGCCGCCGGCCGGGGCCGTTTCGACGAGGCGTACACACTGGCCGACGAGATCACGCACTGGGCGCTGCCGCGCGGTGTGTCGGCTGCGGCCCTGTTTGCGCACCATCCGCGCGCCCTGGCTGCGCTGGGCCGGGGCGACTACGACGCCGCCTTCCGGCACGCCGCCGCGATGAGCCCGCCCGGCGTCCTGGCCTCGCATGCACCGCACTGCACCTGGGTCATGTTCGACCTGGTCGAGGCGGCGGTGCGAGTCGGACGCACGGTCGAGGCCAGGGCGCACGTAGAGGCGATGCGGGCTGCCGACGTGGCCTCGCTGTCGAGCAGGATGGCGCTGATCCAGGCCGGCGCGGAGGCTCTCGTTCTCGATGACGACGCGGCGATGTCGCGGCTGGAGGCTCTGCTGGCCAGTCCCGCGAGCGAGCGGTGGTTGTTCGACGCGTCGCGGGTACGGCTCGCGTTCGGCGAGAGGCTCCGCCGTGGCCGATCGGCGTCGGAGGCTCGTCGGCAGCTGCTCCTCGCCTGTGACGGGTTCGCCGCCATGGGCGCGGAGCCGTGGCTGGCGCGCACCCGGAGCGAGCTGAGCGCGGCCGGCCACCGGCAGGTTGACATGCCGTCGGGTGGTCCGACCGCCCTGACTGCGCAGGAGGCTCAGATCGCGCAGCTGGCGGCGAGCGGGCTGAGCAACAAGCAGATCGCCGAGCGCCTGTACCTGTCGCATCGAACGGTCGGCGCGCATCTGTACCGGATCTTCCCCAAGCTTGGCGTCACCTCCCGCGCGGGGCTCAGGGATGCGCTGTCGTCGCATCCCGGCGAGTCGCAGCCGCCTGCGCGCTGAGCGCGTCAGCCTGGCTCTCCTTCTCTTCGAGCAGCCGCTCCAGCAGTTGCCGGGTGGTCGGATCGCTGTTCCCGACCCAGCGCACCGCCTCCTGCAGGGTCTGGACGAGGATCCGCGCCGTGAGGAGATCCTGCGTAACGATGCCCGTGAGGTCCCCGTCGGGGAAGGTCTGGAAGGTGACGCACGACCGGGCGGACAGGTGCTGCGGGTCGTAGTCGGCGGCGAAGCCGAGCTGCCAGATCCGCGCCGCGAGCAACCTGGCCCCACCACGGTCCTGGTCCGCGCAGGCGTGGAGAAACTCGGAGATCGGCCGGTATGACGGCGCGCGGACGAGGTGCGCATGCTGCTCGTACTGCAACGAGGACACGACCAGGCTCGCCAGCAGCACGTTGAGCAGACGCGCGACAGCCGTCAGCTCAGCATGGTTCGACGGGGTCACCGGCCCGTCCTCCAGATCGAACAGGGCACGGTCCCGGACCTCGCGCTTGGACAGCTGCTCTGGACTTGGAAGCCTCGTCACATCCTCGATGGTGAGACACGGAGTCGCACCGAGGCATCTGTCATATGACCTAATCGCCCAGGGTCGGTGGTCCCTGGACAGGCCGTTTTCCAGAGGCGTGACTCCACACGCAAGTAGGTCGCCTGCCCTGGGAAAGGCCGTGAACTCGGAGTCGAATGACTGATGTGGGGCCGCCTGGGCGGCGCCGAAAGTGGGGCGTGAGACAAGCGAACAGCGCACCACAGTGAGGAGGTCGTCCCCATGTCTGTCGGCCATGGATTTCACGCGACGATGACGGCGCAGCCGGGTAAGGGCGACGAACTGGTCCAGCTTCTGCTCAACGCACCGTCACTACCGAACAAGGACTGCGTCGTGTTCCTGGTCAGCCGTTCGTCCGGCAACCGGGACGTCGTGCACGTCACGGAAGGGTGGGTCAGCCGGGAGGCGCACGCAATGTTCTTTGCCACCCAGCAGGCGCAGGCGTTGGTCGCACGCCTGCAGTCGCTGCTCGCCGGCGAGTCCGAATACGCCGACGCGGTGCCGGTCGGCGGCAAAGCCGCTTTCTGAACCTGAACCAGGAGGAGCTCATCGTGACATTGGCCAGACCCGACCTCGATCCCGAACTGCGGGAGCTTCTTGCGGACATGCCCCTGGTATCCCGGCTCGACCCCGAGATGCTCGCCCAGATGCGCCACCTGTCCGTGACATCGGTGGAACCGTACCTCGAGGGTCGCGCGATCGACCGGCGCGAGGTGACGGTGACCGGCCAAGACGGCGCCCAGATCCCCCTGTCGATCTTCACCCCCGGCCGTTCCACGGCGGCGGCGCCGTGCGTCTACTGGATCCACGGTGGCGGAATGATCATGGGTGACCGGTTCTCGAACATCGACATCCCGCTGGAATGGCTCGAACTGTTCGGCGCCGTCGTGGCCACCGTCGACTACCGGCTGGCACCGGAGGCAACCGGCTCGACCTTGGTCGAAGACTGCTACCAGGGCCTGCTCTGGATCGCCGAGCACGCTGGCGAGCTCGGTATCAACCCGGGGCGCATCATCGTCGCGGGGGCCAGCGCCGGCGGTGGTCTCGCTGCCGGGCTCGCCCTTCTGGCGCGTGACCGCGGCGCCCCCGCCGTCGCCGCGCAGGTGCTGATCTGTCCCATGCTCGACCATCGCAACATCACCGTCTCCAGCCACCAGTTCTCCGGCGACCCCGGTGTCTGGACCCGCGAGATGAACGAGTTCGGATGGCGATCGGTCCTCGGCCCCCTGGCCGACCAGGCTGTGTCCATCTATGTCTCACCTGCGACCGCCGGCGACCTGTCCGGCCTGCCGACCGCCTACATCGACGCCGGCACGGCAGAGGTCTTCCGCGATGAGGACGTCACCTACGCCACCAGGATCTGGGCGGCCGGCGGCCAGGCAGAGCTGCATGTCTGGGCGGGCGGCTTCCACGGATTCGACGCGCTCTACCCCCATGCCCGGATCTCCGCCACCGCCCGCCGTACCCGCAACGACTGGCTCGCCCGCGTCCTGACCCCCGCCTCGCCGGACGAGGCCCTTCAGCCAGCACAAGGGGCCAACCGATGAGCGCCGTCAACCGTGCCGCGTTCCTGCGAGAGTTCCTCCGGTCCCCCTTCACCGTCGGCGCTGTCGCGCCGAGCGGTGAGCCGTTGGCCGACTTGATCACCTCGCCCATCCCGCGCGACGGTGACCCGCTCGTCGTCGAACTCGGCCCCGGTACAGGCGCGTTCACCGGGGCCATCCAGCAGCGGCTCGCCGCCCGCATTCGTTTACTTCTGCCGAAGGCCCCGCGTTCCGGCGCAGACGCGCCCGCTGGTTCCCGATGGACGCGCACGTGTCGCATGACCTGGAGGGGTGACCATGGGTGTGAGACGTGGACACGGCAACGTTCGCTCCACCGGTGAGGACCATCGTGCGACGCCCTTCGAGTTGTTCTTCGACCTGGTCTACGTCTTCGCGATAACGCAGCTCAACGGCTATATGGCCCAGCAGCACAGCGCTCCCGGCGTGCTCCGGGGACTGCTGATGCTCGCACTGTTGTGGGGCACCTGGTCCGGCTACACCTGGCTGGGCAACCACTCACGAGCCGACCAGGGTCTGCCGCGGGTGGGAATGGTCGTCGCGATGACGGCGATGTTCGTCGTCGGCCTGACCATCCCCGAAGCATGGGACGACGGGCCGGGCGGCCTGAACGGCCCTGTGGTGCTGGTGGGCGCCTGCCTGCTGGTCCGCTGGGTGCACCTCGCGGTCTTCGCGGTGGCCGCGACCGGTGACGCCGGGCTGCGACGGCAGATCGCGATCACCTGGCTGCCCATGCTGACGAGCGCGGTTCTGCTGGTGTCCGGGGCGCTGCTCGGGGGCTGGACACAGGTGCTTCTGTTCTCCGTCGCCCTCCTGGTGGACTGGGTCGGCATCTACCTCACGGCTAGGCACGGCCAGTGGCGGCTGCACAGCCCGGCCCACCTGAGCGAGCGTCATGGCCTGTTCGTCATCCTGGCCATCGGCGAGTCGTTCCTGGCCATCGGCGTCGGCGCCGCCGACCGGCCCATGAGCGGGGCCCTGCTGCTCGCCGCCGTCCTCGGCGTCGCCGTCGCGGTGTGCCTGTGGTGGCTGTACTTCGAGGTGGTGGCACGTGCGGCCGAGCACCGGCTCGGACAGGCACGGGGCGAAACGAGGCTGCGCCTGGCTGTCGAGGCCTACACCTACGGGCACCTGCCTCTCATCGCCGGCATCCTGCTCACCGCCCTGGGTGTGGAGGGCGTGCTCGCACACGCTGGGGACAGCCGGCCGCTGGGCGTGTTCTCCGCGCTCGCTCTCTTCGGTGGCTTCACGCTGTACCTCGTCGGGCATCTGCTGTTCGAGCGCCGCATGCACCACACGCTGAGCCGCCCCCGGCTGCTGGCGGCCTGCGCCATCCTTGCGGCCACGCCGGCTGCCGTCGTCCTGCCGCCGCTGGCTGGGCTGGCGGGACTGGTGACCCTCCTGATCACTCTGATCGTCGTCGAGACCACCCGGTACGCGCGCGAGCGGGCCAGCCGCGACGCATGCGCCGCCAGCCCCCTGCCATCCGGCCTCACGCGCCCGGGCATGCCGCGCCTGAAGGAAGGAAGACCATGACCAACGACACCCGCAGTGTGATCTCGCTGCGCGTCAACGACGCGACACATCGTTTGTGCCTCGACAATCGCAGGACGCTGCTCGACGCGTTGCGCGAGGACACCGGCCACACCGGGCCGAAGAAGGGCTGCGACCACGGCCAGTGCGGCGCCTGCACCGTGCTGCTGGACGGCAGGCGGGTGCTGTCCTGCCTGACGCTGGCGGTCGCCGCCGAGGGCGCCGAGGTCACAACCGTCGAAGGCCTCGCCGGTGACGGCGAGTTACGGCCGATCCAGCAGGCTTTCGTACGGCTCGACGGGTTCCAGTGCGGTTACTGCACGTCCGGGCAGCTCTGCTCGGCCATCGGGATGCTGGCCGAGCACGCGGCGGGCTGGCCCAGCGCGGTCACCGCCGATCTCTGCCCGGACGGCCCGGCGCCGGCGTTGGACGCGGCAGAGGTGCGCGAGCGGATGAGCGGCAACCTGTGCCGCTGCGGCGCGTACCCGTCGATCGTGCGCGCGATCCTGGAGGAGGCCCGATGAAGGAGTTCGCCTATCAGCGCGCCTCGGGGATCAGTGAGGCGCTCAGACTGGTCGCCGGGAACGACGACGTCCACTACCTCGGCGGCGGCACGAACCTCGTCGACCTGATGAAAGCCGGTGTCGAGTCCCCCACCCGGCTGGTGGACGTTCGTTTCCTTCCGCTGGACGGCATCCGGCAGGTACCCGGCGGTGGGCTGGAGATCGGTGCGACGACGACCAACAGCGATCTCGCCGCCCACCCCGAGGTGCGGCGCCGGTATCCGGCGCTGAGCCAGGCAGTGCTGGCGGGCGCGTCAGGCCAGCTGCGCAACATGGCCACGATGGCAGGGAACCTGTTGCAGCGGACCCGGTGCTCCTACTTCGCCGACCCCTCGCAACCGTGCAACAAACGCGCCCCCGGCAGCGGATGCTCAGCGATCGCCGGCGCGCACCACAACCACGCCGTCCTCAGCTGGTCGCCGCACTGCGTGGCCACGAACCCATCGGACATGGCGGTCGCGCTGGCCGCGTTCGACGCGGTCGTGCGCTACGAGACCCTCGACGGCGCCGGGGACATCCCACTGGAGGAGTTCTACCTGCCCGTCGGCGACACGCCAGAGCGGGAGACGGCGTTGCCGCCCGGAGCCCTGATCACCGCGGTGCGTCTCCCGGAGTCCGCCATCTCGCCGCTCTCGCGGTATCGGAAGGTCCGCGAACGCGCGTCGTACGCCTTCGCGACCGTGTCCATCGCCGCCGACCTGGACATCCGCGACGGGGTGGTGCGCAGCTCGCGGATCGCCCTCGGCGGGGTCGCGTCGCGGCCCTGGCGCGCCAGGACCGCCGAGAGCCTGCTGCTGGACGGCCCCGCCACCGCCGACCGGTTCCGGACGGCCGCCGAAGCCGAGCTGGCCGCCGCCGAGCCGTTGCCCGGCAACGCCTACAAGGTGACGCTGGCGCGCAATCTCATCGTGGCCGTCTTGACCGACCTGGCGGCTTCGCCGTACTGAAGGAGATCACCCATGAACGCTGAATCCTCGGTCCCGACGACCGCGGGAGCCGTCGGGGCCGCGCGGCCCCGCGTCGAGGGCCGAGCCAAGGTCACCGGCACCGGCTCGTCGGCGGAGTAGCGGGCGCCGCCGGTGACC
>NZ_JBEXUE010000351.1:0-10689 GCF_040614275.1 Streptosporangium sp. NPDC006013 | reverse complement strand
TCGTGTACGGACGCCACGTCGCCGGTCAGCCTGATCCGTGCGAAGGAGTGCAGGGCCACGGCGACCGGCAGCCGGGAGACGGTCGAGTGCGCCCGGACGAACCGTCGCAGCGCGCCGGACGACAGGGCGTCCAGATCCTCGACGGGTTTGGAATCGGGAGGGATGAGCTTGAGCGCGAGCTTCTGTACGCCCGTGCCGAGTCGTACGGTGCCGAAGTCGTCGTCGTGGGAGCGCCGTTCCCACAGGCGCGGACCCATGGCGATCCACCACAGGGAGTCGGGGGCCGGGGCGCCCCATTCAAGAGCCCCCCGCTGCTGCGCGGCCGCCCGTCGTACCCTCTTGCGGATCTGGGCGAGGTAGCGGAAGTAGTCGCGGCGCAGGCTGTTCAGCCGCTGCCTGCGTTCCCCGGCCTGGCGGCTTATCTGCCCCACCGACATGCCCACCATGGAGACGGCGAACAGGCCGCTCGCCACGTACATGATCGGGTTGGAGTTCCCCCCGGCGGTGAACATCAGACCCATCGCGGCGCCACCGGCCACCATCGGCAGGTAGGTGAGGATCGCGGTGAAACCCTGTGACTCGACCTCGGGAATCTCCGGCGGAGACTCAAGCAGGATCTCGCCCCGAGGTGGCTTGGGCGGGGGACGGCGTTCGGGACGTCGTATGACGACGATGCTCACCCTGAGTCACCCTCCTGGTCGTTCGCCGGGCGGTCGGTCACGGATACTCGGCTAAGGCTGCCGTGCATGATCCATTCTCGCCCGCTACGGTATCCGGGATATCTGTGATGTTCGCAATGTCGGTGGTGGGACGGAGGACAAAGGTGAGTTCACTTGCTCAACCGCCTGCTCCGGGATTGACGCCGCAGACCGCGCCGGCCCGGGTCGCCGCTCCGCTACCCGCACTGTGTCACGTCACGGTGGTGGCCCCCAGGGGGAAGGCGGATCTGGCGCTACCGGCAGACCTTCCGCTACCGCACATCCTGCCCGGCCTGCTGCAGGCGCTGGGCGAGCCGGGAGGCGACTCCGCGACGGCTCCCGGATGGGCGCTCCAGCGGCTCGGCGGCCCCCCGCTCGACATCGGTCAGAGCCTGGGTGCTCTGGGGGTGCTCGACGGTGAGGTGCTCTATCTGCGCCCCCGCGACTCCGTGCTCCCTCCGGCCCTGTTCGACGACGTGGCCGACGTGGTCGCCACGAGGGTGAAGGACGGCCCGGGCAAGTGGGCCCCGGAGCACACCCGCCTGGTGGGCCTGGGGCTCGCGGTGGCACTCCTGATCGCCGGAGCCCTGTCCCTGATGCTGGCGGGGCCACCGTGGACGGTTCCCGCCGTGCTCTGCGGGGTGTTCGCGGTTCTCCTGATCGCCGCGGGCGCCGTGCTGTCCCGGGCGATGGGCGACTCCGCGGCGGGCGCGCTGATCGGATACGCGGCCCTGCCCTACGGCTTTCTCGCGGGGCTCCTCGCGCCGCTGGCCCTCGGAGGTCTGAGTGGCCTGGGCGCGCCGCACCTGCTGTCGGCGTTCGCCGTCACCGTGCTCGTCGCGACCCTCGGCCTCGTCGCGGTCGCCGACGGCGTGCCCGGATTCCTCGGCTCCGCCGTGGCCTCGGCGGTCGGCGCGGTGGGGGCCGTCGTCGTGATGCTGTCCGGAGCCCCCGCACAGGGAGTCGCCGCGCTGACCGCCACGGTCGTGCTTGCGTTCGGCCCGCTGATCTCGACCCTGTCGTTCCGGCTCGCCGGGATGCCGATGCCCTCGATGCCCACCAACGCCGAGGAGTTGCGGAGCGACAACCACCAGGTCGACGGCCCGGCCGTCCAGGAGCGCGCCGGCCAGGCACGGCACTACGCGACCGGATTCGTGGTAGCGACCGCCCTGGTGGGGCTGGTGGCCCAGATCTATCTCGCGCTGGACTCCCGCTGGACCGCCACGGCCACCACGCTCTCCCTGTCGCTGGTCCTGTTCATGCGGGCCCGCGTCTTCCAGGGGCTTGGCCAGCGACTCTGGCTGACGATCACCGGCATTGCCGGAATCGTCCTGTTCGCGACGTCACAGGCCGTCGCCGGGGGCGGGCTCACGGCGGTCGGCGTGGCGACGGGGTTGTTCTGGATCGCCGCGATCCCGGTGGGCATCGGCCTGGCGCTGCCGCGTGGGAAACCGTCCCCGTTCTGGGGCAGGGCCGGGGACATCGTGGAGACCCTGCTGATCGTCGCACTGTTCCCGCTCGCCCTCGGCGTGCTGGACGTCTACTCCTGGGTACGTGGCCTGGCCGGCTGAGCTACTGTCCGTAAGGCATGGGCTTGTCCTGCTTGGGGGCGATCCAGTCGAAGCCACGGGTGCCCCTCAGCATCGCGTTGTCGTCGGCGTAACCGCGGAAGGTCGGGTAGCGCGTCACGTCGATCGTCGCCTGCTTGAACTCGATGGCGGCCGCGTCGGTCGGCGCGAAGTTGTCCAGGTAGAGGTCTCTGCGCCAGAGGTTGAAGAGGGTGTATCCCACGGCGCCGAGGTAGCTGGTCATCACTCCGGCCCAGGCGAGCAGGACCTTGTCGGAGGCGGCCGCCAGCAGGCGCAGGTAGAGCCGGGCCTGGGGGGCGGCAGGGGTGAACGTGAGCGCCACCGTGGCCAAGGTCGCCGTGAGCATCGCCGCGGAGAAGGCGGTGACGGTCCAGATGAAGTTGCGGTAGGCGCTGCCGACCTCGTCCATACAGCCGGCGACGTCGTTGAAGACTCCGCGCAGTGCCTCGGTCTTCTCCAGGAAGGTCGCGAGGACCTCCTCCACCCCCCGTTCGTCCTCCGCCTTCCAGACCGTTCTCAGCTGGTCGTTGATATTGGGGATGAGCCGTTTCGGGCCGCCGTCGAGTTCACGCGCGAGCGCGTGCCAGTTGTTGACGGTCCGGATGATCGCGGCATGGTCCGCCTGCAGCGCCTCTACGGCGCCGAACGCGAGCAGGGGGACTCCGGTCAGGAGCTGCACCCGCCTCAGGTTGGAGAGTGCCTGCTCCATCGCGTGCGGCGCGCCCGCGTGCTTCGCCATCATGATCTGCCTTCGTGGTTTCCCGGCCTTCCCGTTGTCTCCCGGTCAGACGTATCGGACGGTGCCCGCGTCCTCGGCCGCGCGCCAGTTGGTGGCGGCGACGCGCATCCCGCCCTGCAGCCGCTCGACGGCCTCTATCGCGTCCCGAAGGAACTGGGCCGACTCCTCCTGAACCTTTCGGTAGGAGGGGGCGATCATCAGGCTGCCCATCATCCCGAGGTCGGAGTCGCTGAGGATCGTGTCGTGCAGCTTCTGCAGATGATCTTTGAAATGGTCGATGAGGTCAGGTTCCAGACGCTCCGCGACTCGCAGGATGCCCGTTGAGGTGACGTACCTGTCCTGGTTGTCCTGGGCGCCACCGGGGGAGGGGGCCGCCGTGGACACCGCGCTGGACACCGCGCCGGGCATCGTGCTGGGCATCGTGCTGGGCGATGACGGCCGCCATACGGCCGGATGAGGGCCGGCGGTGCTCGGTGAGGGAGTGGACATGTGATCTCCCTATCACCGGGTTCGCCACTCCTGCCACGCGTCAAACGGCGTTCATCCAGGTGGGAGGCGTCTGTTCATGCGACGTTCGGGGTGATGACATCTGCCGCTGGAGGTGGGTTCACCGGCCCTCGATCGACTGCGAATCCTGATTTACATGTGATCTTCAAGGGGGGGCTGTGGTCTTCGAGTTCGACCCGGTGGGAGCCGGGCCCGAGGAGTTCGACAAGATGAGCGGTCAGGCGGACCGGGTCGTGCGGGACCTGGCCGGAGCCGTCGAGGAGATCGGTGCGGTGCGGGGGGAGGGGGAGTCCGCCGACGGTCTGGTACGGGCGACGGTGGACGGCGGCGGGATGATCCAGGGAATCCGGCTGGACGCGCGGGCGATGAGGCTGGGGAGTGAGGGCCTCGCCGAGGCGCTGACGGATGTCGTACGGGCCGCGCAGGAGGACGCCCGGCGGAGGACCGAGAGCCTGTTGCGCTCCGCGCTCGGTGGGGAGACCCCGCCGGTGATCGACGTTGGACGGACGCTGCGGCGGTTCGAGGAGGTCCAGGAGTCCTTCGCACGCTCCATGGACGGGAGTTTCGCGGAACTGGACAGGCTCCGGCGTCGATCGTCGTGATCCCGGCCGTATTGCCACCCCGCGGGAAGGGCGGCTAGGTTGCCCGGAAAGTGACCGCCTGTTACTCGTGGGGTAAGTGGCGCCCGGGGAGGGGACCCTCGATGAGGGAATTCGGGGAATTCGCGAACATCGATGTCGACAGGTTTCTGAACGGTGTGGAGTCGCAGATCGCACGCACGGGGAGACTGCGGGAGGACGTCGCCGGGCTGGTGGGGCGTGCCCAGGACGAGGACGAGCTGGTCTCGGTGGAGTACACGACCGAGGGGCTACGCGCGCTCGACATCCATCCCAAGGCGATGCGGCTGAGCTCGTCCGAACTCGCGGAGAAGATAAAGGCGGCCCTCCAGGACGCCTCCCAGGATCTGCAGACGCGGGTGAACGCGGTGATGGGCGAGGTGTTCGGTGAGGAGATGAACCCGATGAGGTTCGTCGCCGATCCGGAGGGGGCGATGAGCCAGGTCAAGTCCGCCGAGGCCGCCTACAAGCGGACGTTCGAGGATGTGATGGGCGAGCTCGCCCGAATTCGCCGAGGACTTGAGTAGCGCCCCGGTCCGTCGCGGTCGGCCTTCGGATGTGGGCGGCCTGAGGTGCGATCCGGTCGCCGCGCCGATCACCTTGGGGTGCCCGCCCGGTCTACCCTCTCTGGCCTGCATGTTTTTCTTAATGTGACTAAAGTGTTATCTGAGCTTGATATGCATTCATGTTAGGTATGTTGCGCTAGATCGCTAACATGCCATTCGATGGTATTTGCGGCTATAGCTCTTTCTGTCCGCGTGTGCGGTGTTGTGGCCGTACGGTCCGTGGCAGACACGGCATCGTCGCGAAGAAGCAGGCTTATGTCACGGAGGTAGCCGGTGGCGGAGTTTTTTGGCGCGAGCGCGACACAGATCAGGAGAGCGTCCGAGCTCGTCGTTGACACCGCGCAGTACGTCGACGGTCTGCGCCGGGGCGTCGAGACCACGACTCAGGAGCTGACCGCCTCGGGCTGGCTCGGCCCGGCGTCCGCCAGGTTCGTCGGCGCGATGCGCAAGTGGGATGAGCAGATGATGATCGTGCGACGGGACCTGGAGTCGATCGCCAGGAAGATGGGTGACAACTCCATCACCTACAGCGCGGCGGACCAGGACGTTCAGTCAGGTATGAACAGGGTCGACTCCCTCATCAACACCAGCACGACGGCGTCCTGACCGTGGACGTCGGCGTGAAGTGAACCTGCTCGACCCACGACCAAGAACGGAGATCGATGTGTCTGATTCGGACTATACAAAGGTCAACTTCGTCCAGATGGAGCAGGCCCAGGAAGGGCTCCTCCGCGTCGTCACGGCCATGGACACCGCCACCGACCAGCTCATCACCAAGCTCCAGGAGGTGCTGGGCGACAGCTGGGCGGGTGACGCGGCGACCTACTTCGAGGATCACCGCAAGATCTGGGACGCGGCCGAGCAGGAGATGGGCCGCCAGTTGAACATCGCCGCGGTCGCCCTCGGCACCGCCAACGAGAACTACCGGGCGGCGGAGGCGAGGAACAAGGCCATCTGGAGCAGCGGCTGAGACGACCGGTACACGTCTCATATGGTCTCGGCCATCGATGCGTGACGCGATGGCCGAGACCGCTCGTCTTCTTCGAGAGGGAAACGTGAGCAGAGCCTCCGACGGCGGTGCTCCCGGCTGGCCCGGGCTGGACGGTGAGGCGGCACTCGAGTACGACACCACGCTGATGCGGAAGGTCGCAGACGAGCTGGAGCGGCATCTCGGCCCCCTCAAGGGTGAGGCCCACGCCGAGGGATACACGACGGGATCGCTGAAGAGCGTGCAGGTCAACGGTGGGCTGACCGAGCGGGAACTGGGGGCCTGGCCGGCGGCGAGCGCGTTCACCAGATCCGTCGGCATGGTGCCCGACCCCGGTGGGATCGTCTCCCTCGAACAGGGGAACGCGGCGCTGCGGTATGTCTACCAGCTGTTCGTGACCCGGTACGAGGAGGCCATCCAGGCGATCCGCGCGAACGCCGACGAGTACGACAGGGCCGATCCCCGCCGAGGAAACGGCTCGAACGCATAGGAGTGGAAGGTCGTCGTGGGCAGCGATTCAGGGAGCCGGCGGATACGCGCCACCGGCGCGGCGCCCGAGCAGGGCGAGGTCACCGCGTCCAGAGCCCAGATCGAGCAGTGGTTGCGGAACACCTCGCCCATGGTGGTCGACGACGCGGGGTTCGCCTACATGCACGCCGCGAGCACGATCGGCACCCTTCGTGACGCACTGCCGTCGAACGCGACGAGACTCAGCCAGTCGTGGCGCGGTGAGACGTCCGCCGAAGTGCAGAGAGCGCTGCAGATGCTGCACTCCACCGCCGAGGAACTGGTCTCCACGATGGAGAAGATGTCCGAGGTCCTCAGATGGTACGGCGGGGTCTATCTCCCCGAGGCCCGCCGGAAGATCGAGAACCTCGACAACCCCGGCGGGGCGGAGCGGACGCCCAATCCCGAACCCGGGCCCGCCCCGACGGCGACCCCGACAGCGACCCCGACCGCGTCCGGCGGGTCGACGCCATCGCCCCAGGAGCCCTCGGCCGGCGCGTCGCCGTCGGCCTCCGATATCGAGGACGGCACCTACGCGGCCCGCCAGGCGCTGCGCACGCTGAACGCGCAGATCCTCGAACTCAACCACAGGGTGCCCGAGGCGATCTTCTACGACCTGCCGACCGTGACGATACCGGAGGGCGGCCAGGTCTATCCCGACGTCGTCTACCCCGACGGCGACCCGTACCCGAACGGCCGCCCCGGGTCAGAGGGCGGGGGGCCGGGTGCCTGGACGGCGAGCGGCGGAGCGGGCGCGGAGTCCGGTGGCCGGTCTTCGGACTCCGCCGGCGGGAGCGGCGGGGGAGCGGGCGCTTCAGCGACCGGTGGCGGGAGCCGGGGTGGGTCGGTCTCGACCCCCGGCACGGAGGGTACCGGTCCGGGCGCCCCGGGCCCGGACGGTTCGGCCCCGGGTGGTCAAGATCCCGGCGGTCCCGGGACCGGCGGCCCGGGCTCGGACGGTCCCGGAGGGACGGGCGGGCAGGACCCGCCCACCGCGGACGGCACCGGCAGCGGCACCGATACGGGCACCGGAACCGGCCAGAACCCGCAGAACGACGGAACCGTCCCCGCGGTGATCGACGGAACGGACGGCACACCGGCCGGCGATCCCGGGAGCACCGAGGTGGCGAGCTTCATCCCGCAGACCCCGGCGACGGTTCCGGTGATCCAGCAGAGCCCGGTCGGCCCCGTCGGACCGGTGACGACCGTCGTTCCCCCCGCCACCTCCGTTCCTCCTGTACTGGGCACCCCGGGCGTGGGAGCGGGGGCGGGGGCGGCCGTGCCGCCCCCCAATGCCGCGACGGCGCGGGGAACGATGAACGGCATGCCGATGGTGCCGTTCATGGGCGGCGGGGCCGGGGGCGAGAGCGCCCAGGAGTCCGAGAGGTTCAGCCCACTGACGGAAGAGCAGGACGTCTGGGGCTCACGCCCCGACGTGACCTCCGCGCTCATCAGCGGATCCGCCGCGGACCACGGAAAGGCACGGCATGGCGATCGAACTTGACCCGGACTGGCCCGGCCTGACGATCAAGGACGACGGCAGCGGCGACGGCGGCCCCGAGGGGAAGCACGCCGAGATCGAGCGGATCGCGCGTGCGCTGGACGAGTCGCTGACGACGCTGACGACGCCCACGCAGCCGCCGGCGACATCGGTCGCCCAAGATCAGGGAGGCCCGCCCGCGTCGTTGCCCGGGCCGCCCCCCGGCGCCGGGTCGCTGCCCGACGTTCGGCTCCAGTGCGCGATCGGCTCCGCCCACATGGGGGAGTGGCTCACCGCGCAGCAGTTCGCCATGGCGACCTACACCGCCTACGCGACGCTCATCGGCGAGACGGAAGGGTCCGGCGGCCTCTACTCGTCGCTGGTCCAGCAGTACGACACGGTCGTCGAGGCGCTCATCGGCATCGCCAGGACCAACACCGCCGCCGAGCAAGCCAACATGGAGCCGGGCGACCGGCGCGACGTCTGACGAGGAGCCACCATGGCGGAAACGGGATCGACCTCGCCCAACCAGACCGTCATCAACATTCCCAAGGAGACGCTCTCGATCACGCTCTTCGAGAGCACCCTGGAGAAAATCAAGGGCTGGATCGACAGCACCAATCCGGATTCGGTACGCCGGGCCGGTGACTACTACCTCGCCGCCCAGACCCTGCTCGAGAACGCCGCGCGAGAGCTCAAGAGCAAGGCCGTGGAACTGGCCGACCACTACCGGGGGCCGGCGAGTGTGGAGACGCAGAAACAGCTGCAGTTTCTGCACGGGACCATCCGCGAGCTGGCCGACAAGATGGGGATGATGGGTCCGCCGCTGCACCAGTACGCGGACACCCTGGTCTGGGCCCAGCAGAACCTCGTCGTGAAGAGGGGGCAGGACTCGCGGTCGGACCACGACACCGACTGGGCGGACCACATCCCGTTCTACGGGATGTACCGGGTGGAGGACCGAGCCAGAGACCACTTCTACGAGGTCAACCAGAGGATCGCCGAGCACTACTCGCTGCTCCCCAGCCAGGTGCAGGAGGCGTTGCCCACCCCGACCCCGCTGGACATCCCCGACTTCAAGGACGGGGGTTTCACCCCCGGCCCGCCTCCCGGACTGCCTCCCGGCGGGCCGGTCGGCCAGGACTCGCCCTACGGTCCCGGCGGCACGGACCGGCCGTTCGACCCGGGGCGGGCGGAAGTAGGGCCGTACGACCTGATCTCCTCGGGGGTCGACACGAACGGTACCGGTGCCGGCGGGCCGGGGACGGATCGGTTCGGGCCGGACCAGGGCGTCTGGGGTCCGGGCCAGGTCCAGCCCTCCGGCCCGTCCGGCTCGAACGGCCAGTCCGTGCCGGGCGGGAACGGCTTGGATCTGTCTCCGCAGTCCTTGGACGGCGCCGAGGCTTCCCGCCAGGACCTGTCCGTACCGGCTGACGGAACCCGGCTCACCGGCCTGAACGACACGGCGCTGACCGGACCGGCGAACGCCTTGACGAACGGCCCGTCGTCGAACGGGGGGCCGGGCATCGGCACGCCGGGCGGGGCGGGAACGGGCGGGGCGGGGATCTGGGGCACGGGCGGCGCCGGAACCCTCTCCGGAGCCCGCGGAGGGATGAACGGCATGCCGATCTTGCCGCTCGGGGCGCCGCTTCATGGACAGGGGGGCGAGAGGGGGCAGGAGTACGAGAACACCACCGACCTCCTGGAGGATGACGAGGTCTGGGGCAGCGGCGGCCCCACCATACCCCCGCTGCTCACGTAGACGCGGTACCGGAGAGGGTGGAGATGGGCGAACTTGTTCCGGGAATGAGCTTCGGTCCGACGAGTCAGGAGATCGGCTACTCGGCCGACGATCTGGACGGACTCGGCAACGGGTTCGGCAGGGAGGCGCCGGGCCTGGAGTCACTGGGGAAGAGGACCGCTGCGATCGGCATCGGTTTTCCCGCGTTCGGCGTCGTCGGCATTGGGCTGCTGACGGCCACCGACCAGGCTCGCGACAGCGCCGTCCAGGCTCTCGAAGCGAGCGCGAAGGTGCTGAACTCCTGGAAGGCGGCTCTTGCCGCGATGGCCGGGGACATGAGGAAGCGGGAGAAGGAGAACGAGGAACTCTTCCAGGGCCCGGACTCTCCCGGACTCGGCACGCCGGAGCTCGGTGGCCTGGATCTGGGGGGCACGGGCCTTGATGACACGGGTCTGCCCGGTACGGGCCTTGACGACATGGGCCTTGATGACACGGGTCTTCCCGGTACGGGTCTGCCTGGCACGGGCCTTCCTGGCACGGGTGGCCTCGACCCGACCGCGCCCGGTGCGCGGACCCCGGACCTGGAGACGCCCGACCTCACGACGCCGGGCACGGACCTTCCCGATTCGAACATCCCCACGCCCGACATACCGGCGCCGAACACCGACCTGCCGCAGGTCCCCGACACGAACATCCCGGGCCTCGATTCCGGCGACGCGGCGAACACGCCGGCCACCCCGAACCTCGACCTGCCGGCCCCGGGGAAGACGGACCTGGCGGGTTACACCCCTCCCGACCTGACGGCGTCGCAGCCGAGGGTGCCGGAAGCCTCGACCTGGTCGGGCGAGTCCGGCCGTTCCGGCGGCGCCTCCCCCTCCGGAGCGGCGGCGGGCGGCGGGCAGTCCTCACTGGCCGGCGCGCGTGGGGCCGGGCTGAACGGCATGGCGGGAATGCCCTTCATGCCGATGGGCGGTGCCGGCGACCAGAAGAGGGAGATCGACAACCCGTTCTCGGGCCTGTCGGGGGACGAGGGGGACTGGGACGACGACGCCGACGTCGCTCCCGCCGTGCTCGGGCAGGAGCAGTGATCGACGAGGATCGGTCCCCCCTGCCCGGCGGCCCGACGGTCCGGCGGTCTGAAGGAAGGCGCTCGCCGTGAGCTCGCGGCTCGCATCCCGGGGCGGCACGCCACCGGCCTCCGGCCGCGGGGTCACGAGGTCACGAGGTCATGCCCCGGTGGCTCCCGTGTCGTGATGG
>NZ_JBEXUE010000350.1:0-10699 GCF_040614275.1 Streptosporangium sp. NPDC006013 | reverse complement strand
CTGCCGGGCAGATCCTGCTCGCCGTTGCCGTCGCCATGGAGCAGGCCCGTGCGGACGGCGACTACTGGCGGACCGCGACGGTCACACAGTCGACGTTGATCGACCCCACCGGCAGCTATGCGATCGAGACTCTGCGGAACGCCAGAAGTTGACGACGAGCGCCACGCAGGCTATCAGCGCGACGATCCACCCGAGGCGTCGGCGGGAAGGCGCCGGCCGCACCGCCACGGCCGACGTCCTCGAAGTCCTGTCCCTAGCGGGAATCGCGTCCTCCTCGACCGTGGGAGCCACGCGTATCCGCTGCCCGATCTGCCGATCGTCCAGGACGAGGGCATCGCGGCGCGCTCATGGCCCGGCAGGCCGGCCACGCGCAGAGGGCGGGACGGCCTGCCGGATGAGGTCAGGAGACGGGTTCGATCCACACGTTGCGGAAGCGGGGATTCTCGCCAGGGTCGCCGTGATCCTGGAGGCGGATCCCGCCCGACGCCGCGCTCTCCGGGATGTTGTCGCCTGTGCCGCCGTCGATGGCCACGTCGTTGTGCACCACCACGCCGTTCCAGACGACCGTGACCCGCGCGTTGTCGACCTTCACTCCCGCGCTGGTGTAGCGGGCCGCGCGGAAGGTGATCTCGTAGGTCTGCCACGTTCCCGGGGCGGTGGCCATGTTGCGGTCGGGGGCGCGCTTGCTGTAGATCGCGCCCGCCTCGTTGGCGGCCGGCGTGGTGTCACCGTACGACTCCAGGACCTGAATCTCGTAGCGTTCCTGGAGGAAGATGCCGCTGTTGCCGCGCTGCTGCCCGGTCACGTCCGGCGGGTAGTCCGGCTCGTACCACTCGGCGTGGAGCTTGAAGTCGCCGAACGTCTGCCGGGTACGGATGTCGCCGCCGTAGGACTCCACGGAGCCGTTCGCGATCGGCCAGGTCGCCGCCCCGCCGGCTCGTTTCTCCCACGCCGCCAGACTGAATCCGTCGAACAGCGTGATCCGCTGCGCCTTCGACACGGTGATGTGGTCGAGGTTGACGTTGCCCGTGTCGCCGGAGTCGTACCTGTAGTCGATCCTGTTCGAACCCCGCTTCAGGTTGAGCGGCTCCGTCTGGACGGCCCAGACGTCCCAGCCGCCGGTGGCGGCCAGCCGCACCTGCCTGACCTTCTCGCCGTTGACGTACACGCTCACCGACCTGCCGGCGTCGGCCGCGTAGCGGAGCCCGACGTTGTGCGGGCCGGGTGAGTCCGACCGCACGGAGAACGACGTGCTCGCGCCCTCGTTCCAGTAGCCGTCGACGAAGCCCTTGTGGGTGTAGCCCTGGTGGTTCTGGTTCGCCTTCGCGCCACCGCTCAGCGAGGCGTCCTCGGCCTCGAACACCTGCTGCGCGGCCACGGTGACGGAGTCGAGGTTGACGTGGCCCACGTCACCGCTGTCGAACCTGTAGGTGATGAGGTTGGCGCCCTTCTTCAACGTGAGCGGTTCGACCCGGGTGGCCCACAGGTCCCACGTCTCCGTGGTGGGCAGCGGCACCTGCCTGACCTTGGTCCCGTTGACGTACACGCTCAGGGACTTGGTGCCGGGCGCGGGGTGCGGGCCGTTGGAGTAGCGCAGGCCGACGTGGTATGTGCCCTCCCTGGCCGCGTGCACGGCGAACTGCGTGGCCGCTCCCACGGTCTGGTAGCCGTCGACGAAGCCGCTTCCCGAGTAGCTCAGATGATCGGTGTTCAGCTTCGCGCCGCCGCTGTGCGAGGCGCTCTCCGCCTCGTACACGGTGTCCGTCTCCGGACCGTCGATCATCGAGTTGAGCGTGTACCAGGCCTCGGTGCTCCACAGCGGCTGCCCTGACGCCGAGCTGAACGGGCGCGGCGACCGCAGGTGCACCACGCGCCCCGGCTTGAGACCCGCGATCTTCAGTGTGACCTTCTTCCCGTTGGAGCGCAGGTCCGCGGAGGTGACGGTCAGCGGCTCCTCGTCCACCTTGGGGCCACCGTAGGTGGAGGCCGCGGCGTACCGCCACTGGGTGGCCTGGTACCTGGCCGCCAGCGACGCGGCGGTCTCGGCCGACAGCGGCTGGGTGTACTCCAGCTCGAAGCCGCCCTCGATCGCGCGCATCTTCAGGATGTCGAAAGCCTTGTCGTCGCCGGGGGTCAGCTTCTGCAGTCCGTAGGTGAGCTTGCCCGTCTGGCCCCAGTTTCCGCCGGCGCCGAGACCTCCGGCGTAGATGGCACCGTCGGGCCCCAGGCTGATCCGGTTGACCCCTGCCTCGAGGCCCTGAGTGAAGCGGAAGACCGCGCCCTGGTACTCGCCGTTGACCTTCTCGAGGTAGCCGCGCTGGATCCCGCCGTAGGTGACGTCGCCGAACAACATCTGCCCCGCGAACCTGCCCCCCTTCATGACCAGCGGCGTGCTGGGGGAATTGGCGATCTCGTTGTGCGGCAGCCAGAGTACGGGCGCGCTCACCAGGTTGTTATCGAACGGGCCGTCAGGGTTGGTGTAGTGGTTGAAGAACCGGTCCTTCTTGATGTGCACCAGTTTCGAGGCGGGCAGCCAGCCGCCCTGGTTGTCCATGACGAACAGGTCACCCTCCGGACCCCAGCCGAGCCCGTTGGGTGTGCGCAGACCGCCGGCGATGTACTCGACCTCGCCGGTGGCCTTGTTGACCTTGATGGTCGTGCCCCTGTTCCGCGCCGGCTGCGGGTCGGTGGTGGCACCGCCGTAGTTGATGGCGACGGAGAGGTTGATGTAGAAGTGGCCGCCACGGTAGAGCAGCCCGAACGCGAACTCGTGGAAGTTGCCGCCGAACGGCCAGGTCGCCACGGTCCTGAGGTTGTCGGCGACCTCGTCGCCGTTGGTGTCGTTCAGCTCCACCAGCCGGGACTTCTCCGACACGTAGAGCTTGCCGTCCACGTACTTGATGCCCATGGGCTCCTGAAGCCCGCCGGCGATCTTCTTGGTGGTCACCTGCGCGGGTGAGGTCTTGCCTGTGACGTTGTCGAGCAGGTAGACCTCGCCGAGCTTGGTTTCCGAGCCACCCCACGTGGCGACCGCCAACCGGCCGTCGGGCAGCCAGTCCATCGCGGTCACCTGCGGCTGGAAACCGTTCGGGCGCAGGTCGGTGAGCGTGAAGTCAGGGTGTACCGACTCCAGCGGCAGCCCGTCGCCCGGAGAGTCGGCGCCGCTCTCGCACTCCTTGCGCCCGGGGGCGGTGACCCGCACCACGTCCGCGTCCGTGCTCAGCACCGAGTTCGGCACGAGGGTGAACGCCGAGGATCCGGGTGGTTTCCACTCCAGCTTGAGCCGCTGGCCGTACAGGTGCTCGAAGTGGTCGACGCGCAACGCGTGGTAGCCGGTGGTCAGGGTGATCGTGCCGTCCACGGCGATCGGCCCGTGCCGCCCGTCGTTGGTGATCACGACGGTGTCGTCGATGCGCAGCCGGGAGCCGTCGTCGCTGGTGAGCCGGAACTCGTACGTACCTGCGGCGGCGATGGAGATGTTGCCGATGGCCTCGGTGACGAACATGTCGGCCAGGCCGAAGTCGGCGTCGGAGGTCCAGTCGATCGTGGGCATCAGCTTGTCCACGTTGGGTGTCTGACCGGGCTTGAGCGTGCAGAGCTTGGACAGTTCGACTTGGACGTCGTAGGTACGCAGGGTGATGCCCGGCTCCTGCGGTGGCACCGCCGCGCGCGCCTGAGCGGGTACGACGAGCCACGAGAGTGCGGTGAGCAGTGAGACGGATAACAGGGGTAATTTCCGCATGGCCAGTCCCATCTCGGTGAGGGCGCCGCGTTCAGCGCGGCGTGGGGGGTTGCGGCACCGCCGATATGGCCGATCGAACGGCGGATGCCGGGTCTCATTTGCTGTAACACGGAGGAAATAACGCTGCTCTGCGCCGTAATATAAAGCAAGATCTGCAACTTGCCCATACCCTTTTGCCTCAGGGCGACGAAAGTCGTGACTCGTCACGGCAAAAGGGTGCGGCGCCACGGCACCGCCCGCAACGAGTACAGGGCGACCGGGGCTCTGCCAACGGCCTGCCGTGTCGGCGACCGAATTGGCTGCGGCTCTTCTGGAGGGACTGGAAGGCCCGCAGGTCACGGCGCACGCCGGCCATGCCGAGACGCTGCGCTGAGGCACTCAAGCTCCATCGCGAACGGCAGGACGTGGCCCGCAAGGCGGCGGGCGTGAACTGGCAGGCCAACGACCTCGTGTTCGCGTCCAAGGCCGGCACGGAACTCGGCTCCCATAACGTCTGGCGCTCGTTCCGAGCCGTGCTCAAGAAGGCCGGCCTGAACACCATGGAGTGGACGCCCCGCGAGATGCGGCACAGCTTCGTCTCACCGCTGTCTGACTCCGGCATCCCGCTGGAGAACATCTCCCGCCTGGTCGGCCACCGCAACACCTCGGTCACCGAGATCGTCTACCGCAAGCAGCTCCGCCCGATGCTCCTGGAAGGCGCCGAGGCAATGGACCGGATCTTTCCAAACAGCTGATCTCTACGAAGCGGATCTACGTTGAGATCCTGAACAGCGGTGATGCGTTACCCCTTTGGGATCACCCGTCTCGATAGACGTGGTTCATCTCGTGTAGGCACTCAGATCCCGCATTCGCACGTCGCCGTCACCGTCTCCGGTGACGGCGACCACTTTTCCGTCCACATGTTCGACCACTACGCCCCCGACCCAGTTGGCGTATCTCATTCGTTCGCCCAGCGGTTTGCGCGTGCGTAGATCCCAAACCCGCACGGCACCGCCCCCGTCTTCGTCGTCACCACCGCCAGTGAGGGCCACTGGTCGACCGTTCACCTCTCCGACCACCACTGTCCTGATCCCATAGGTATGGCCGGTCGGTATCGGTACACCGATGAGCTGGTGGGTGGTTAAGTCCCACACCCGAATGTTCTCCTCGTCGCTGGAGACAGCGACCTGTCTGCCGTCCACCCACCCGAGCGCGACATCCCCGACGCCGGTACCGTTGATCATCGGATCACCCATCTGCTTGCGGGTGGCCAGGTCCCACATGCGTGTCGTGCCGTCAACGCTGCCGGTGACGGCAACTGCTCGACCGTTCACCTCTCCGAGCGCCACAGTCGAGACGAAGTTGGTGTGTCCGACCATCGGTTCGCCGAAAGGTTCGTGTGTGGCCAGGTCCCATACCCGCACAGGCAACTTATGGGTCGCATCGCCCCAGCCTCCCGCAGCGACGACGACGGCTCGACCGTTCACCTCCCCGACCGCCACCGCATCGACGCGTTCAGTGTTGCTGAGCCTTATCGGTTCGCCGACGAGTCTGCGTGTAGTCAGATCCCAGATCCGTACAGCGTCGTCGTAGCCGCCTGTGACGGCTACCGGCCTGCCGTCCACTTCCCCGAGTGCCAGCGCTACAACACCCTCCGGGTGAGCGACGATCGGATCGCCGATCGGATCGCCTGTGGTCAGGTCCCACACCCGTAAGGTGGTGTCGTCGGGGCCACTACCAGCACTTACGGCGACCGGTCGGCCCTCCAGCTTCCCCACCGCCACCGCCCCGACAGGGTCGTCGTGATGCCCCAGCAGATCCGAGGAAGGCCACACAGCGACGGCTAACGCTCCCAAAACTGCCAGCGCGAGAACCCATCGGAGGTTTCGCCGAAAGAACGGCGGCCGCATCGACACGGCTGACGGCCCCACGCTCCCGCTGGCAGGAATCGTGTAGCCATCAGCTCGGGGGACTACGGGGCCGAGCTGAGTGGAGGGGACAGATTGGTCGTCCGCCAGGGGATCACTCATGCCCTGCCTGGTCGGACCGTGTCCAGACACGTCGGGATCCCCCATGTCCAGCCGCACCAGATCAGACACCGCTCACCGTCCTTGTGGCCGGCTCTTAACGTGAGGGCGGCCGGAGGAGTCATGCGATCACAGATGGCCGAGAGTAATGGCAGTGGTCCCGGTGCGCCAGATCATGCAGGCGGCTCGAACACTTCGGGGCTGAGCCCGAAGAAACGATCAGAGCCGTAGTCACTCAGCTAGCCACCCGGCAACGCAAGAGGCCACTCCCGATCTCTCGGAAGTGGCCTCTGACCTGGTGGGGTGTTCACGAGTAGGTCTGACCTGGGACGCATGAGAGGTTCGGAAGATCGCTTCCCGTCAAAGCCATGATCGTTTCCCGCATCACGCCGTCCGAGCCCTGCACCGCCCGAAGGACGCCTGGCTGTCTCCCGTCCTTCACCGCAACACGGCTGTGCGGAGGGTGTGGCGGGCGCGGCGACCCGGTCACGCCCAAGAGCGCACACGCCCCCGCGCACATGCCCCGGCCTCCGCTCAAGCAGTCGGGAGCGATCACCTTTGCACCGGCGAACGATCTTCCGGTTCGTCATTTCGGTCCCGACCCACTCGTGAGACCTCGGACATCCACCCCCAGGCCGACAGTCTGCGCCGGACACGACGCCCGGATCTGATCGCCGATTGCGCCGGCGACCGTTGTGCCGCTCAGTCGGATGTCGTCCCGGAATGTTCGAACGGGCTCAAGCGGTCGGTCAGGAAGGCGATGATCTCGTCCCTGGCCTTCAGCGTGGGATGTCCGTCCTCGTCGACGAGGTGGGCGGTGACAACGCTGTGGGGGGTCCCGACCACGTCGCCGAAGAACGGGGGCGGGCTGGTGTTCGCGGAACTGCCCGGAAGAACACGGCCATCGAAGGCGTCGCCGAGGAGCGCCCGGTAGGCGGCGAAGCGCTGGCCGGTGCACCAGCGGTCGTCGTCGAAGCGGTAGGCAAGAACCTTCAGTCCGTCGCGCGCGATGCGGTCTCGGACCGCGCGTGCGTCCTCGTCGCTGATCTCGAGTCCGGCAGGGTCGTCCAGCGGCAGCGACGGATGGTTGACCACTGGCGCGATGACAGCCGGCTCAAGCGCCATCGTGAGAGCGAAGTTGCCGGTGAAGCACAGTCCGATCGCGCCGACTCCCGGACCGCCGCATTCGGCATGGGCTTGGCGCGCGAGCCCACGTAGCCATGCCGTGACCGGACTGGTTCCGCCCCCGGCGAACGCGCGGAACTCGGCACTGACACACGCGCGGCGGAAAACCTCCATACCGCCCTCGGCCGTGGGATAGGCACCATCGATCCCGAAAAGTGAGGGGACATAGACGGTGAAGCCCGAATCCCGCACCCACCGCGCCAGTCGAAGGACGTCAGGACTGATGCCAGGCATCTCCGGCATCAACACGACGGCCGGCCCGGAACCCGCGGCGTACACCGTCTTCACCACCCCCTCCACATCCACGAGTCGGCGGGAGAAATCCGTGATCATGTCGTCAAGTCCTCCGCTGGCAGCGCTCATGGTGACAGCGTGGACCGTTGCCCCAGCACAAGGTGAGAGGCTAGATCGCCATATATGCGGGTAATCTCGCCAGAGGCTGATGGTGAGGAGGCGAGCGTGAGCGCGCTGCGGGTTGGTGTCCTGGCCTATCCAGGCTGCTTCGCGTCCGAGGTGTTCGGCGTACCCGATCTCTTGACGATGGCCACGCACGTTGCCGGACCGGACAGCTCCGGATACGAGGTGTCGATCGTTTCGCCTCGCCGTCGTGTCGCCGCATCGGGTGGTGCGGCGTTGGACGTCTCACCGCTGCGCGAGGTAGACGTCCTTGTCGTGCCAGGGTTCGAGCTCGTGCCGGGCCTCGACGTGGACGCGAAGCTCGCACCCCTCGCCCCTGAAGTCGCGGCGATCCGCTCACACGCTGCTGCGGGCACTGTCGTCGTCTCGATCTGTGTCGGTGCGTTCCTGCTCGCCGAGGCTGGACTCCTCAACCGACGCCGTGCTACGACGGCCTGGCTCCTCGCGGACGAACTGGCTCGACGCTGTCCGGACGCTGACGTCCGACCTGAGCGTCTGGTCGTCACCGACACGGGGGTGACGACAACGGCGGCCTTCAGTGCCATGTACGACTTCGCGCTGGATCTGATCCGCCAACACAGCGGTGCCGGCGTGGCACGGACAACCGCACGGGTGGCACTCGTCGACGATGCGCGATCGTCCCAGACTCCATACGTTGACGCGCAATTTCTTCCGCAGCCCGGAAACGAGTTCTCCCACAAGGTCATGCGACGGCTCGACCAAAACCTTGCCGCCCGATACGACCTCGCCGCGTTGTCGGACACGTTCAAGGTCAGCACCCGGACGCTGCTGCGGCGCTTCGCGGACGAGACCGGCCAGAGCCCGCTGGAGTACCTGCAGTCGTCGCGTGTCCGTCGCGCCCGCCACCTCCTTGAGACCACGGACCGAACCGTCGCCGGCATCTCCGCCGCGGTCGGATACAAGGACCCCAGCACGTTCGCTGCCCTCTTCGCCAAGCACACCGGACGACGTCCGAGGGACTACCGCTCGGCCTTCCGTCGTGTCGACTGATTACTCTGACGGCCAGAGCGCCGAGCTGCCCGGGACTGCCGGCTGGGGCAGGAACCCGTCCAGCGGCCTCAAGACGTGGAAAACGCGAAATCCCGTCCGATCAAGCGAGTGGAACTCGATCATCGTTTGCTGAGCGGGCGCGAAGCAGATGGCAGTGATCTCCGCGGGCGCGTGACCCGTGGAGATCACTGCCCAGCGGCTACGGTCCGGCCGGCCGGTGGTCCGATGCCGCTGAGACGGTGTGGACCGTCAGCCCACCGGACCGTTGATCACAATGTTGTCGACCGTCATGGCACCGCTGTTGTGGATGCCCCAGATGAGGTAATAGTCGTCGAACGCACCGGTGGTGAACGTCACCGATCTGCTTTTCACCCCGGAGCCGGTGGAATCGGTCAACATCCCGCCCCACCAGTCGTTGCCATATCCTCCGCTGGTGGTCCGCGCCAGGAAGTAGTGCTCGACCTGGGAGTTCGCAGGCCCGAGAATCCGGTACCGGTAGGTCACCATGTAGGTCGTCGAGCGCTTCAGCTTCATCTTGGTCCTGTTCGAGATCAGGAACTCCGTCCACTCCCCGCCGGGCAGGCTCTGACCGTAGGCCGAGAAGGTTCCCGACACCACATGGGACTTGTCCGAGGTGATCCACATGGAATGGTCGACGCCCCACGAAGAGTAGGCGGTCTTGTCGTACGAGCCCGCCTCGAAGTTCTCCCCGATACAGCGGCACGGCCCAGAGGAGCCGTCGTAGTTCATCTTCCACTCCACGTTGCCTCCGAGAGGACCGGCACGGCCGATGTTCGTCGGCTTGACGGTGATCTTCTGATCATCGAAGGCGGCGGGAATCGTCGTCTCGAACCCATGGGAATCGCCATACTCCGGATGGGCATCACGGATGTCGGTACGGAGTTGGAAGGCTGAGGCCGTCTTGACCAGCTTGCCGTCCGCGAAGATCGAGACCTCTACCGGCGAGCGGGTGTCGGGGTCGATCGCCCAGCCCTTGACCAGGATGTTCTCGCCCTGCCAGCGCACTTCGTCCAGCGCCCCGAACGGATCGTGCCGGGAGTTCTGGGTCATGCAGCCAACCTGTTTCCCCACCCCTCCAGAGTCGGCGTTCACACAGAGCTCGCTGGGAGTGCCTTCGAGTCCGTCATGCTTGATCCACACTTCCCAGCCATGATTGGGGCCGAACGTGGGGAAAGCCTGGGCGATGTCGGGGCGCGGCAGGTGGGCGCTGTAGCCGCGGAAAAACTCTTGCTTGTCACGGAATCCGCTGAATGTCGCGGGACCGGCGGTATAAGGGTCGATCATCCAGCCGCCGATCACGGAGTACGCGCCCGATGCGACGACCGCGAGAGGAATCCGGTACTCGACGACGCCGAACGCCCGGGAGTCGAACTCAAGGCATCCGAGGTCGGTGACCTTGGTGGTGGTGTAGAACGCCGATACGCAAACCTGGTGCAGCCCTCTGGTCGGTGGGATCTCGACGTCGAAGTCGAACCCGTGCGCGTCGCCGTAGGGGGTGCCCGGCCTCGTGGTGTTGGCCCGGCTTGTGACCTGCGTCTGTCCTAATGTGCCGCCGATCACTTGGACGGTCCTGGAGGGAGAGTAGGTATCCGCGGCCCATCCCTTGACGCGGATCCGTCCTCCCGCCTCCAGGACCGCCTCCTCGAGTTTTCCCACCACCGTGTTGGTTCCCGGGGCAGTGGTGGGTGCGACGCTGGGCTGCTGCGGGAGGTTGAGGAAGCCGTCGGGAGTCCGGTCCAGCCGCCGCGTCTTCGGTGGTTCGACCTTCCGCGTGCCCGACAGGTCGGGGAGTTGGGCGCGGTCGAGCTCGTTCGGCGTGTAGGGCGTGAACTTCTCCTTTTTCTTCTCCTTTTTCTTTGTCCCCGGATCCGGCTCCTTGACCGTATCCGCGAGGTTCCCCGCAGATACGGTCAGCGCCGGCGCGTTGGCGAGTGTGCCTCCGGCGGCCTGCGCCGGTGGCGCCATCGGGAGGAGCAGGAGCGCGCACAGCACGCTCGCCGCTCGCAGGGCATTGGTTCCTCTTCGCATGGTCATTCCTCTGACTCCCTGGACGGGATGAGATGGGGAACAGACGTCGGTGGGGCGAATGAAGGCCACGGACCGCGCATCCGGGTTGTCATGTGGACGGGTTCCATCCAGGGGCTCCGTCCGGTCTCTTTCATCGGGCGGAGGGACGGGTCATGGTGTCGTAGGTTTCGAGGAGTTTGTGGGCGGTGGTGACGGGGGCGAGGGTTTCGGTGTAGCTGTTTTGTTTGAGGCTCTTGGAGTGGTGGTCGTAGCGCAGGCGCAGGGTGTCGGCGGTGTGGTAGGCGAAGGC
>NZ_JBEXUE010000349.1:0-10785 GCF_040614275.1 Streptosporangium sp. NPDC006013 | reverse complement strand
CGCTGGTGACCTCCCTGGTCCATGCGGACGTCACCGCCGCCGAACCCCGGAGCTCGTGCCGGTATCCGTTTCAGTACCCGGAGAGAGGCCACGCGAGGGCGTGCCGCTCGGTGGCACGCCCTCGACGATGCCGGCGGGCGGGCACCCGTCGGGGAGATGTCGATCAGGAACAGGTGATGTTGGACGGGCCTGGGGTGGCGGGCCCGGTGGCGGTGAACCCGACGACGACGGACTGGCCCGCCCCGAGGCTGGCCGCGTAGCTCGGGGCCTTCGCGGTGAAGGTGGTCCCGCTCTGGGTGACCGTGGCGTTCCAGCCGCTGCCGAGCGTCACCCCGGACGGCATGGTCCAGCTCGCCGACCAGTTGTTCCAGGTCGACGTCCCGGTGTTCTTCACGGTCAGCTCCGCCTGGAAGCCGCCGGACCAGGAGTTCGTGATCGCGTAGGTGGTCTGGCAGGTGGTGGCCGTCGGTGTGGGCGTGGGCGTGGGGGTGCCTCCACCACCGCCGCCGACCGGTGGGATCAGGTACGGCTGGAGGATGTCCTGCTTGTCCTGATTGATGGAGATCCAGTCGTCCTTGGCGATGCCGCCGGTGTCACCCGAGTTGGGATTCCACGACCAGTAGGTGAAGGACATGCCGTTCACCCCGGTGCCGGTGTACTTCATCAGTTCCTGGAGCCAGACCTTGTCCACGGCCGCCTGGAGCGTGGTGCCGAACTCGCCCATCATGATCGGGGCGATGTTCTGCTTGTAGAGATAGCCCCAGTACCTGTCCCAGATCGCGGGCATGTTCGCCGGATAGTTCGGCGCGTCGAACCAGGCCTGGTGGTAAACCGAGGTGGCGTATTCGTGGGGCGAGTAGACCAGCCGGTTCGCCACGTTCAGCCGCACGGGGAACTCTCCGGCCTTGGAGAGGTTGCCGCCCCACCAGCCACAGTCCTCGTCGTTGCTCGGGTCGTTGTCCCAGACGTTGGACAGGCCGCCGCTCGGGCAGCTCACCCCCTCGACGAAGATCAGCCAGTTGGGGTTGACCGACAGCACGGCGTTGCCCGCGCGCTCGGCGGCCAGTCGCCAGTCGCGCGCGGTGTCGCCGCACCCCCAGCACGCCCCGGTGGCCGCCGGGTTGGTGCCCTCGGCGTGCGGTTCGTTGTGCAGGTCGGCGCCGATGACCGTGGTGTTGCCCGCATACCGCTGGGCAAGGGCCTTCCAGTCGTTGATCCAGGTGCTCTCCGGCGTCGAGGCGACGTACCACAGGGCCGACTGCCCGGCGGCGGTCGGCCGGTGCCGGTCGAGGATGATCCGCATCCCCTTGCTTCCCGCGTAGGCGATGACCTTGTCGAGGATCTGCAGCGGGGTGTTGCCGACCAGATCGGGATTGACGTAGTCGTTGATGCCGCTGGCGACCGCGCCCGGCTTGAGCGCGTCGTTGGAGAACGGCACGCGCAGGGTGTTGTAGCCGAGCGAGGCCATCTTGTCGATCTGGCCCTTCCACGGGTTGCTCGACCACAGCCCGTGGAAGGTCTTGTTGTCGGTCTCCATGCCGAACCAGTTGATGCCGGTCAGCCGGACCGTCGCGCCAGTGCTGTCGACGATCTTGTTACCGGAGGTGCGCAGGTAGCCGGTACCGGTTCCGCCCGCGGCACCCGCGGGAGAGGAGCCGAGCGCGACCGCCAGCGCCGAGGTGACCACGAGCGCCGCGAGCGCCGCCGGCCACCTGCGAACACGCAGGACTTTCATCAAGAGCCCTTCGGGGACGGGATCTGTACGCGGGGAGAGGCCCCCGCGATCGAAGGTGCGGCCGGTCGCGCTCGCCATGGTTCGGCGCTCACCCCGCTCCCGTCAACCGTGTGCGGGACCGTTCCCACCCCCTCACGGGCGCCCGCGACCCCTCCTAGCTCGCTCTGTACGCTTCCCGTCCCGCCGATCACCAGGTGAAAGTTTCACCCGTCGCGCCACCCGCCGGTCTGCTCACCGGTGGCGGGGTACCACCGCGGCAGGCCGGCGCGACGGGCTCAACCGGTCAGGGCCACCGACACGAGCAGGAGCTGTGCCTCCAGCGCGCGGCGGAAATCGTCGGGCAGGGAGCCCTCCCGGTTCCGGTCGGCGATCTTTCCCCAGATCGAGGTGAGGTCGCCGGAGTCCCGGACGCTGTTGGCCAGCACCTGCCGCAGGTCCAGGGCCACGTCCGGGCGGATCCTGCCCTCGTCCTCCCCCTTCGCCAGCACGGCGTTGAAACTCCGCAGGCTCTGGTTGAGGTTCGGGATGGAGGAGCGGACGGCCTCTGTCCAGGGCGTCTGCTCCACCTCCCGCCCGCCCCCCTTGCGGACGGCGGGAGCGGAAGGGGAGGGGCTGGGGCTCGGCGTCGTGCCCGGTTCGGGGAACGCGGTGGCGGGGTCGAGGGCGGCGGCCGGGAGCGTTCCGCGCCCCTGCGGGCCGGCCACCTGGCCGTCGGGGTAGCCGGTGAGCTGGCTCCACACCAGGCCTCCCACCAGCAGTGTCGTCGCCGTCGCCGTGACCATGCTCCAGCGCGTCAGGGTGCCCCTGCCGGTCGAACGGGGCGGCATCAGGGCTTCTGCCAGGCCGTCCGCCACCTCCTGTGCCTTCGGCCGGACCTCGGGCCGAGGTGACAGGCAGATCTGGCAGAGGGTGCTGATCTGTGCGGGCATCCCCGGCACGTCCGCCATCGGCGGGGGGCCCTCCCGCCGGACGTTCTCGATCTCCTCCCAGGTGCGTTCCGGATACGGGGGGTTGCCGGTGAGCATCTCGAACAGCAGCACGCCCAGCGCGTAGACGTCGCTCGCCGGGTCCGCGACGGTGCCGGTCAGCCGCTCGGGCGCCACATAGGGAGGCGTGCCGTAGTCGGAGGCCCGGTCGTCGCCGTCCTCCCCGATGAACGCCGCGATGCCGAAGTCGAGCAACTTGGCGCCGGTAGAGGTGAGCAGCACGTTGTCGGCGGTGACGTCCCGGTGGACGATCCCCCGCTCGTGGGCGGCGGCCAGCACGGTGGCCAGCCTGGCGGCGATCAGCGCCGCCTCCGCCCACGGCAGCGGGCCCTCGATGATCCGGTCGGCGAGCGGTCGCCCCTCCAGCAGGCGCATCACCACGTAGGCGGCCAGGCGACCGTGCGAGGTCACGGTCTCCCCGTAGTCGTAGACCTCGATCGCGTCGGGGTGGATGAGGCGCGCGGTGGCGCGCGCCTCCCTGCGGATGAGCTCGCGCTCCCCGTGGTCGACGCCGAGTTCGCCGTCCAGCAGCTTGACCGCGACCATCCGCTGCAACGACTGGTCGAAGGCGCGCCAGATGACGCTCATGCCGCCCCAGGCGATCCGTTCCAGCAGCAGGTACCTGCGGGTGAGCACGTCTCCCGCACGGAGTCCGACAGGGTCAGGCGGACTCACGGACCACCAGCTCAGTGGGGAGTACGGGGTTGTCACGGGATGCGCCTGCCGAGCCCATCGAGAGCAGCAGCAGCCTGGTGGCCAGCGCCGCGAACTCCTCCACCGGCTGACGGACCGTGGTGAGCGTGGGGGAGGTCCGCCGGGCGGCGGGGGCGTCGTCGAAGCCGATGACCGCCACGTCCTCAGGCACCCGGCGGCCGGCCCGGCGCAGGGTCTGCAACGCGGCCGCGGCCATCACGTCGGAGGCCGCGAAGACCGCGTCGAGGTGCGGCATCCGGCGTAACAGCCACTGCATGCCGTGCACCCCCGACGCGTGGCTGAAGTCGCCGTACGCGACCGGCACGCCGGTCATCCCGGCCAGGTTGAGAGTCTGCAGGAACCCGTCGAGCCGGTCACGGGCGGCCGGCAGGGCGGGCGGCCCCGCGATGACACCGATGGACCGCCGGCCGCCGAGCAGCAGGTGCTCCGCCGCCTGCCTGCCGCCGTCGCGGTTGTCCATGTCGACATGGGGGAGGTCGATGCCGTCCGGGGGACGACCCGCGCTGCGTACCGGGATGCCCGAGGCGGCCAGGGTCACCACGAGCGGGTGCCTGTCGCGCGCGCCGATCAACAGCACGCCGTCGATGCCTCCGGCGACGAGCGGGGGCGTGGCGATGGTGGAGGTGGCCGCCGTGGCGGTCATCACGGCCAGGGGAACGCCGTGCCCGGTGAGAACCTCCTCGGCAGCGGTGATCATTCTCGCGTAGAACGGCTCGGTGAACAGCCGGTGCGCGGGCTCGCAGACCACCACGGCCACGACTTGGTCGGATCGGCGGCCGGAGCCGCCACGGGGAGCGCGATGCCTTACGTAACCGAGACGCGAGATTGCGTCATGCACCTGCCTACGAGTCGATGTGCTGACTCTGACTGAACCGGTGAGTACCCGGGACGCTGTGGCGGGGGAGACCCCTGCCTCTGCTGCGACCTGGGCAAGTGTGGGTAGATCCGTCATAACTTCCTCCACACCAAGATTCCGCACAGGTGGGAGCGCTCCCAGTGAACCTAGCATTGTTTCGGAAGTGTCAAAAGATGTTTCCGAAAAATCACCACGTGTATGTCAAATTTCCCTGACAAGCCAGTCAGAGGCAAGTATCGCCATGATTACGGAGTCGTACCATTCACCGTTCATGCGCAGTGCGTCACGGCATACCCCCTCCTGGGTGAAGCCGATCTTGCGGTAGACGTGAGCGGCCCGCTCGTTGAACGCGTAGACCTCCAGGCTCACCCGGTGCAGCGGTGTGGAGGTGAAGGTGTGGTCGAGGGTCAGCCGGATCGCCTCGGTGCCGTACCCCCTGCCGTAGGCGCGCGGGCCGATCAGCGCGATGCGCAGGTTGCAGGAGAGGTTGCCGGCGTCGAGCTGGTTGAGCACGATCTCGCCCACGTAGGCGTCGTCCTCGGCGGTACAGATCGCCAGATCCAGCCGGTCGCCGTGGTCACCCCGCGAGCCGTACCAGCTCTTGATCGACTCGAACTCCGGTTTGCCGTGCGAGCCGGTCAGCCGGACGGTCTCGGGGTCGTTGACCAGCTCCCAGAGACCGTCCACATGCTCGGGGCCGACCGGCCGGAGCGTCACGTGCTCTCCGGAGAGCGTGGGTTTGTGCGCGAACATCATTCGGTGTGTCTACCGGCCGAAACCTCGCAGGGCAACCGGATCGCCGGAGGCGCCGGTCCTCAGTCGAGGGGAGAGCGCCTCACCAGGGGCCGTACGGCCCCTGGTTGCCGCCCTTGCCGATCTCCCGCACGGCGGGGCGCACGTCGGCGAGGTAGATGCCCGAGGCGATGACGGACGCGATCGTGAAGATGCTCAGCGTGCTGAGATAACCCACCGCGGCGGCGAAGCCGAACAGGGCCGCCAGCCCCAGGATGACCAGCCACAGGTTCTTGCTCTGCTTGCCGGTGACCGCGAACGCCCGTGCGGGGGTCCTCACCGCGTGGACGAGTGCCCAGCCCGACAGCGCGAACACCCCGACGGCCAGGATCCAGAAGACCAGGTCCAGGGCACCGTGGATTTGGATCATCGTCTCTCCAGAACGCTCGCCTCACCGGTTTCCCTCAGCCTAATGCCGAAAGTCCCCTTCGCGGCGTCATCGGCCTCCACATGCCCGCTCCGGTCGAACACGCTCGGCCGGGGAACGGCCCCCGAACGCGGCAGGACCCGCCCCGGCGGCGCCGGAACGGGTCCTGGAGCTTGACGAGCCCTCGACGGGCTCAGGCCTTGGAGGTGCCGGACCTCGAGGTGCGGGTGCCCTTCTTCTGGGTCGTGGGCCGGGCGGCCGCGGAGAGCTCCTCCAGCTCCAGCGCGGCCTCGCTGCTCGTCTTGGAGACGACCTTGCGGCCGCGGTTGGCGAACTCCTCGTAGAGCTCGGTGGCCCTGCCCGCGAAGTGGTCGGCGTAGTCGCGCGCCTTCACGGGGAAGTCCTTGGCGTAGCCCTCGGCCTTGCCGGCGAGTTCCCTGGCCTTCTCCGGGAGGTCCTTCGCGGCCTCGCGGATCTCCTCGCGGCGGCCCTGCAGCCTGTGGATCCGCTCCGGAAGCTTCATGAGCTTCTCGACGGCGAAGTCGCCGGCCCCGGCGACGGCGTAGAACGGCTTGGACTCGGCGAGCTTCTTGACTTCGGTGGTGATGGGCATGGGTTAACCTTCCTTGGTTTCCTTTGTGATGTGGCCGTTGCTCGGGGGCGCCGCGTAGGGTTTCAACGCGGTGAGATATTCCCCGGGCAGCGGTACCTCGTCGTCAGGCGAGGAGCCCGCGTCACCCTGCCGAGGCTCCGGTGCGGGATGCGCTTTCTGGGAGGTCTGCGCATCCTCGTCCGGAGCCTCGGCCCGGTTCTCCTTGCGAAACGACTCGTAGATGTCGATCAGCACCTGGCGCTGGCGCTCGGTGATGAGGTGGTCGGCTCTGATCGCGGTCAGCACGTCGCTGTCCGGCTCGCGCTCCTCGATGAGACCGGCCTGGACATAGAGCGCCTGCGACGAGATGTGCAGGCCCTTGGCGATCTGGTTCAGTATCTCGGCGCTGGGCTTGCGCAGCCCGCGCTCGATCTGGCTCAGGTAGGGGTTGGAGACCCCCGCCGCCGCGGCGAGCTGACGCAGGGAGATTTTCGCGTGCGTGCGCTGCTCGCGGATGTACTCACCGATCGAGCCGACCTTGGGTAGTGCCATACCTTGAGTCTGCCCCACCATGCTTGCAATTGCAAACGCCATGGCTAACACTTGCAAGCGTTTTGGGGTGAAGTTGTATCAGGATCGGCCGGTACGCCGAGGTGAGGTCAGTGCGGGATCAGCCAGAGCAGCGGGGCCGAGGCCGTCAGGGTGACGGAGAAGGCGACGATGGCGTAGCGGACCCCGAGCGGCAGGATCGGGCCCGGTGTCACCAGGCGCTCGACTCTGGCCATCACGGCGGCGGACGACGAGGTCGCGGCGCCCAGCGCGCCGTGCGGCGCGGGGACGGCGCCTGCCGTGCCGAAGCGCAGCAGGGCGGTCGCCAGGCGGCGTGGGGAGCAGTAGCGGCGGGCGACGTCGTCGGCGGCCATTTCCACCAGCAGGCTGACCTCGCTCTGCGCGTCCTTGACCACGCGCGACCAGGGCAGGGCCCTGCGCAGCGCGGCGAAGGGCAGCAGCACCAGGTCGTGTCGCTCGCGCACATGGGCGGTCTCGTGGGCGAGCACCGCGGTCAGCTCGTCGGCGGAGAGCAGTTTCAGCGCACCCTCGCTGACCACCACCTGGGAGCGGAGGCCGGGCACGCAGTAGGCGGTGGCGCCCGGGTGGTCGAGCACCCGTACACCGGGGACCACCGGGTCCTCCCTGGCGATCAGGGCGAGCAGGGTGCGGTGGCGGTGCCGGGCGCGGAACGTCTGCACGCCCGCGGCGAGGAGCACCATGATCAGCACGGCGAGCGCCGTCAGCCCGGCGATGAGCGCGACGATCCTCGGCAGGTCGTACGGCTGGGGCAATCCCCGGCCGCCGCCGAACGCGGAGGCGGCGAAGCCGGCCAGCCCGTGCAGCACGCCCTGGCCATAGGGCTCCAGCGCGTAGCCGAGCAGAGCGCCCGTCCCGGCCAGCCCCCAGGTGACCCCCAGCGCCTGCCACAGCACGATGGCCACGTGCGGAGCGCGGTAGGTCCACCGTGCCCTGGTGAACCGCCAGGCGCCGACCGCGCAGGCCAGGGCGAGCGTCGCCAGGGCTGCCGCGGTCATTTACTCGTCCTCCAGCTCCTCCTCAAGGCCGGTCAGGGCCCTGCGCAGGATGTCGGCTTCGGTGCCGGTGACGGCCTGGGCGAACCGGGTGAGGGCCGCCGACCGGTCACCGGTCAGATCCAGCGCCTCCAGCATAAGCTCCGCGACGTAGGCGTCGCGGCTCTCCGCGGACGCGTACCGCCACGCGCGCCCGTCGCGGGTGCGGACCAGGAAGCCTTTGCGGGTGAGCCGGTCGAGCACGGTCATCACGGTGGTCGGCGCCAGGTCGCGGTCGGATATCAGGCGTCCGACCTCCCGTGCCGTCACGGGGGATGATTGTGCCCAGATGATGTCCATGATGCTGCGTTCAAGCTCGCCGAGACCCTTCACACCGTCAAGACTAACCCCCGCACCACGAGGGGTAGTACTACGGGTTGTCGAGTGATGCGTTTCACGGCGTACCCGCTCGTCTCACGCGCTTCGCTCAGGGCGCGGCAGATTCTAGCCGGTCATCTCGGGGCGACCGCGGCCCAGGGGAGGGTGATCTCACCGAGCCGCCAGCGCGACCGGCCGCCGAGCGGGGGGCGCTCGGCCAGCGGCCAGGTCGCGGCGAGCGTCTCCGCGGAGGCGATCCAGCGCTGGCGGGAACCGTAGGAGCCGAAGGGCGCGTTGACCGCCCAGGCGTGGTCGAAGTCACGCAGGAAGGCGTGGACGGGCTCACCGGGGACGTTGCGGTGGATGAGCGTCTTGGGCAGCCGGTCGGCCAGATCCGAGGGGCGCTCGAAGGAGTCGAAGCGGGCCGAGAGGGTCAGTGTCCGGGGACCCGAGCGGTCGAGCCCGACCCAGACCGCGCGGTGGCCCACCTCCGAGCAGGTGCCCTCGACGATCACCCCGTCCGGCGCGAGCCGCTCGCGGAGCATCGCCCAGTACTCCCACGCCTGCGCCTCGCCGTACTGCCGCAGCACGTTGAAGGCCCTGACCAGCAGGGGCGGCCGGTCCACCGGCAACTCGAAGCCGCCAAGCGCGAAGGACAGCCCCGGGCGCTCGTGGGGTCTGGCCGCCGCGACCCTGGCCGGGTCGATCTCGATGCCGACGACCTCGACCGAGGGGCAGATCCGGCGCAGCCGCAGGAACATCTCCAGGGTCGTGGTGTGCGAGGCCCCGTAGCCGAGGTCGACCACCAGCGGGCGGTCGGCGGCGCGCAGCAGACGGCCGTGCGCGGCGACGACCCACCGGTCGGCCCGCCGCAGGCGGTTGTGACCGGTGGTCCCCCTGGTGATCTCCCCTATCGGCTTGGACATGGTTCAGACGCGGTGGAGCTTGTGCTGGGCGGCCTGGGCCCGGGGGCGCATGACGAGGCGGTCGATGTTCACGTGGGCCGGCCGGGTCACGCACCAGGCGATGGCGTCGGCCACGTCGTCGGCGGTGAGCGGGCCGGGCACGCCCCGGTAGACCTCGTCGGCGGCGGCGGAGTCGCCGCGGAAGCGGTTCAGCGAGAACTCCTCGGTATGGACCAGCCCGGGGGCGATCTCGACGACCCTGACCGGCTGGCCGACCAGCTCCAGCCTGAGCACCTCGGTCATCGAGGTCTGCGCGTGCTTGGCCGCGTTGTAGCCGCCGCCGCCCTCGTACGAGACGAGCCCGGCCACCGAGGTCAGCATCAGCAGCACGCCGTCGCCGGACTCGATCAGCCGGGGCAGCAGCGCCTGGGTGACGCGGAGCGTGCCGAGCACGTTGACGTCGTACATCCGCTGCCAGTCCGCGACGTCCCCGCTCGCCACGGGCTCCAGGCCGATCGCGCCACCGGCGTTGTTGATCAGCACGTCACAGCGGTCGAGCGAGGAGGCCAGCTCGTCCACCGACTCCTGCGACGTCACGTCCAGGGTGACCGCGCGGATGCCGGGCACCTCGGCGGCCAGTGCCTCCAGCCGCTCCCGGCGCCGTGCCGCGGCCACCACGTCGAAGCCCTCCGCGGCCAGCCGGCGGGCTGTCGCCTCGCCGATCCCACTGCTGGCCCCTGTCACCACAGCTGTCCTCTTCATGACCCTCCATCCTGCCAGGACCACCCCGCACGGACCCTTCTGCGGTGATGTGTCGGGAATGTTGCGGATTCTCAGGTGGTTGAGCCCACTCGGAGGTGGTGTCGGTGAGGCGACGGCGGGTCAACCGAGTCGCGACGATCAGCATGCACACGTCCCCCCTGGACCAGCCGGGAACCGGGGACGCGGGCGGTATGAACGTCTATATCGTCGAGGTGGCCAAACGCCTGGCCGAACTCGGGGTGGAGGTGGAGATCTTCACCCGGCAGACATCCCGGGACCTGCCACCGGTCGCGGAGATCGTCCCGGGCGTCTCGGTCCGCCACGTCACCGCCGGACCGTACGAGGAGCTCGACAAGGGCGACCTGCCAGGCCAGCTCTGCGCCTTCCTGTCGGGCGTGCTGCGCGCCGAGGCCATGTACGAGCCGGGCCGCTACGACGTCATCCACTCCCACTACTGGCTCTCCGGCCAGGTGGGCTGGCTGGCCAAGGAGCGCTGGGGCCTGCCGCTGGTGCACACCATGCACACCATGGCCAAGGTGAAGAACCTCCTGCTGGCCGAGGACGACAGGCCCGAGCCGACGGCCCGGGTACTGGGCGAACAGCAGGTCGTGGACGTCGCCGACCGTCTGGTGGCCAACACCCCCGCCGAGGCCAGTGATCTCGTCGAGCTGTACGGGGCGGCCCCCGCCAGGGTCGAGGTGGTCAACCCCGGCGTGAGCCTCAGGGTCTTCCAGCCCGCCTCCAAAGGCGCGGCCCGGCACAGGCTCGGGCTGCCGCAGGATGCCCACGTGCTGCTCTTCGTGGGCCGCGTGCAGCCGCTGAAGGCCCCGGACGTGCTGCTGCGCGCCGCGGCCAGGATGCTCCTCGAAGATCCCTCGCTCAGGTCGAGACTGGTCGTCGTCTGCGTCGGCGGCCCCAGCGGCAACGGCCTGGCCAGGCCCTCGTACCTCACCGACGTGGCCGCCTCGCTGGGGATCTCCGACGTGGTCAGGATCGTTCCACCGGCGCCCCAGCACGAGCTGGCCGACTGGTACCGCGCGGCCGATGTGACGGTCGTCCCCTCGCACAACGAGTCGTTCGGCCTGGTGGCCCTGGAGTCCCAGGCATGCGGCACCCCCGTGGCCGCCGCGTCCGTG
>NZ_JBEXUE010000348.1:0-10836 GCF_040614275.1 Streptosporangium sp. NPDC006013 | reverse complement strand
GGCGCTCGGCGAGAACGCTGAGCGGGTCCTCGCTCCGTGCCTCCGCCTCGAAGAGGATGTCCAGCGCGCGCCTGCGCGCCTTACCCCGTGCCGACCCCCAGCGCGCCGCCGAACACCGCCACCAGCCCGACCACGTACGCGCCCACCTTGATCGCGCCGTTCATCACTCCTCCTCAATACCCTTAGGGGGTATCTATCGACTCCACCACAGTGCCACACCACCACCCTTTCCAGCAACCCCCCGGGGGTATACCTGGAGCTGGTCTCCGGAGCCCAGGATCGCCGATGCGCAGGTCGGTGACGGGTTTTACCGAAAATCGGCGGCGGGCAACCCTTCTCTCCGCTCAGGCGTATGGAGAGGTATGAGATCGGATGAACTGAGGTGATCGGCAGAGACGATGCTGGATTCTCAGCTTTCGTCGCCGCACGCGGCACGAGCCTGCTGAGGATCGCCCATCTCGCCTGCGACGCCACCGAGGACGTCGAGGACCTGCTGCAGACGGCCCTGGAGCGGGCGTACCGCAACTGGGGCCGGGTCCGGAGCGACAGCGATCCAGAACCCTACGTCCGCCGCATCATCGTGAACACCGCCATCAGCCGTGCCCGGCGCAGGGCGGTCCTGAGGATCATCCCGACCGGCACCCCGCCGGAACGGCCGTCACGGGAGACCGACATCCCGCTCCGCCACGCGCTCATGGACGCGCTGCGCGAGCTGCCGCCCCGGCAGCGCGCGGTGGTCGTCCTGCGCTACTGGGAGGACCTCAGCGAGGCGCAGACCGCGGAGATCCTCGGTTGCTCGACGGGAACGGTCAAGAGCCAGGCGTCCAAGGCGCTCGCCAAGCTGCGGCCGGCGATCGGCGGGGAGCCGTTGGAGGAGGCGATCAGGAGTGCCCATGCTTGAACAGGAGATCCGCCAGATCATGGCGGACGAGACCGCGCGGCTGCGCGCGGCCCCCGGCCTGGCCGAGCGGGTGATCCGGTCCTCGCGGCGCAGGAGCGCCAGGCGGATCAGGATCACCGCCGTGGTCGCCGCGGCGGCCGTCGCGGGGATCGCGGCCCCCGTCCAGCTGGCGCTGAACCCGGCTCCCGCACCGCACGACCAGGTCGCGACCTCCGGGACGCCGGAGCCTGACACCGGCGACCGGAACGCGCCGCAGCCCCTGTTCACCGAACCCCCGATGCCCACGCCGACACCCACGGCCACCCCGCGCGTCTTCCGTACGCCCGTCGGCATCGGCACCGGGAACACCCTGGGGCGCGTCCACGTGGGATACATGACCGACGGCCTGGTACGGAACGCCTGGGCGGTGAACCGAGGCGACGAGTACTCCACGACGTGGAGCTATCCGGACGACGGCGAGGGCTCCTACCGTGTCCAGATCTTCGTCTTCGAGGGTCTGGCCGCCGCACGCGCCGACGAGCAGTGGCAGAGCTACCGCGTTGCGAACAAGGGGAGACAGGTGCCCCTCGGCGATGGCCGGACCGGTCATGTCGTCAACCAGTGGGTCGGCGAGGACGGCGGAAAGGGGACCCCGAGCATCTTCCTGCACGTGGGCGAGGAACGGGCGGTCGAGGTGATGATCAGTCCTGATTACGCGAAGGATCTCGGCAGCAGGCGGGCGGTCGAGCGCGAGCTGACAGCGGTCGCCGCCGGTCTCACATCGGACGATTGAACCGGCGAGGGAACGGGCCCCGGACGGCGCGCTCTCCGGAGCCCTGGCGGTGCGTGCCGTCCGGGCTCCGGTACGGCACCGCCCCCTCGGCCGGACGGTCAGGACGGCAGGCGACGGACGCGTTCTGAGGACGGGTCGTAGAGGGGTTCGGCGGCGACGGCGGCGCCCACCCAGGTGCCGGTCACGCCGACCTCGACGCGGTCACCCGGGGCGGTGCCCTCGGGCAGGTAGGCGTAGGCGATCGAGCGGTCGACCCGGTGGCCGTACCCGCCGCTGGTCACCCGCGAGGCGGGCAGGCCGCCGGAGCGGACCGGCTCGCCACCGAGACAGACCTGACGCGGGTCGTCCAGGACCAGGCAGAACAGGCTCCGCGCGGGCACCGGGGCCGTTGAACTCGCGGCCGAGGAGGCCGAGGAGGCCGGTGCGGGACGGTCGCCGGCGGGACGGCGGGCGGCGTCCAGGGCGGCGCGGCCGAGGAAGTCCTTGTCCCCGGCGACCGCGAAACCCAGGCCCGCCTCGTACGGGGTGGTCTCCGGGGTGATGTCCAGGCCCCAGACGCGGTAGCCCTTCTCCAGGCGCATCGAGTCGATCGCGCGGTACCCGGCCGGGCGCATGCCATGCGGCGTTCCCGCCTCCATGAGCGTGTCCCAGAGCGTCAGGCCGTACTCCGAAGGGCAGTACAGCTCCCAGCCGAACTCGCCCACGAACGTCACCCGCTGGGCCAGCACCGGGACTCCTCCGACGCTGATCTCCCTGGCCCTCATATAGCCGAATGTCAGGTCGTCGCCGGAGACGGAGCCGAGGATGTCGAGCGCTCGCGGGCCCCACAGGCAGTAGCAGGCATGGGCCGAGGTGACGTCACGGACGTCGAGTCCCCGGCCACGGAGCCAGGCGGCGTCGTGGACGCCGAAGGCGGTGCCGGTGACCAACCGGAAGCGGTCGTCGGCCAGGCGGGTGACGGTCAGGTCGGCTTCGACGCCGCCGCGCGCGTTGAGGAGCTGAGTGTAGACGATCGAGCCCACCGGCCTGTCGAGCTGCCCGGCGCACGCCCGCTGCAACCCGTCCAGTGCTCCTGCTCCCGCCACCTCCAGCTTGGCGAACGAGGTCTGGTCGAACAGGCCCGCGGCGTCGCGGGTGGTCAGGCACTCCTCTCGGACGGCCGGCGACCAGATCCGGCCGGCCCACCCGTCCGGGCGGAGGCCCCGGCCGTTCTCCCGGACATCCCGGCCGCCCCTCCGGAGGCCCTGGCCTTCCGAGCGGACGTCCCCGTCGCCCAGGGGAGGGTCCCGGTCGGGCTCCGCGGCCGGGCGGGCGTTGGACTCGAACCAGTTCACCCGCTCCCAGCCGGCCTTCTCGCCGAACGCCGCCCCGAGTTCCGCGTGCCGGACCCAGGCGGGAGAGCGGCGGAGCGGCCGGGCGGCGGTCCGTTCCTCGCCCGGGTAGACGATGTCGTAGTACTTCGAGTAGGAGTCCAGGGCCTTGGCGCGGCTCCACGCCGCGGAACGGGCGTGCAGCCCGAAGCGTCGCAGATCCATGCCGAACACGTCGTACTCGGGCGAGCCATCCACGATCCACTCGGCCATGACCTTGCCCACGCCGCCGGCCGCGGCCAGGCCGTGGACGCAGAAGCCCGCCGCCGCCCACAACCCGCGGACCGAGGTCTCGCCGAGGAGGAACTCCCCGTCGGGGGTGAACGCCTCGGGGCCGTGCACGACCTTCGTGATCTCGGTACCGGCCAGGGCGGGGACCCGCCGCACCGCAGACTCCCACGATTCCTGGAATTTCGGCATATCAGGGGGAAAGACGGTCCGAGGTTCCTCAAGCGGGGCAGCCGTGGACCAGATCTCCGGGTTTCGGATATACCCACCGACCAGAATCCCGCCATTTTCTTCCCGGAAATAGACAATGTTGTCCGGATCCCGCACCGTGGGCGTGGAGGAAGGAACCCCGAAAGGCTCGGTGACCACATATTGGTGTTTGATCGGCACAACCGGAATGTCCACCCCGGCCAGCCGCCCGACCCGCCCGCTGGCCGCACCCGCCGCGACGACCACGGTCTCCGTCTGGACCGACCACTCCTCGAAATCCCCGGCTCCCTCGGTGCCCGAAGCGAGCCGTACGCCGGTGATCGCCCCGCCCGCCACGTCGAGCCCCACCGCGCGAGTCCCGGTGAGGATCCGCACGCCCAGCTTCCGCGCCCCGGCCGCCAGCGCCCTGGCCAGCAGCGCCGGATCCAGCCAGCCGTCCCCGGGCAGCCAGAGCGCGGCCCGCACGTCGTCGGTGTACAGCAGCGGGGACATCTCCCCGGCCTCGGCGCCGGAGAGCATCTCAAGACCCAGCCCGTAGGTCTCCCCGGCCCCGGCCAGGCGCAGGGACTCCTCCACCCGCTCGGGCGTGGTCGCCAGGCGGAGTCCACCGACCCCGTGCCACCCCGGGTCCAGGCCGGTGAGCTCGGCCAGCTCGGGATAGAGACCGGCCGAATACATAATCATCTTGGTCTGGGTGACCGTGGAGCGGAGCTGGCCCACGAACCCGGCCGAATGCCAGGTGGTCCCCTCGGTGAGTTCGTGTCGCTCGACGAGTATCACCTCGGTCCAGCCGAGCCTTGCCAGATGATAGGCCACGCTGCACCCGGCCACCCCGCCACCGATCACGACGGCCCGTGCAGAGCCGGGAAGTTTCAAAGTCCGCAACCCCTCTGTAACACCTCGTCCGCAGAATCGGATCAATGGTCTGAAGGTAGGCCAAAGGAGAGCGGCATGCCAGATCCTCTAGGGGACGTCCGTAAATGGGCCGGACAGCCCGTGACCGAGACACCGATCAAGGGCGGGCTCAGCCATCGGATCGCCAGGCTCGACGCCGCCGACGGACAGCGCTGGCTGCTGCGGGTGCTCGATCCCCGGGTGTCGGCCGCCGGCCTGGGCATACCGCTCGATGAGGAGATCGCCAACACCGTCCACGCGGCGGACGCGGGGGTCGGCCCCAGGGTGCTGCACCGGCTGCCCGGTGCGCTGGTGCTGGAGTATCTCGACGGCGTCACCCTGGACGCGCACACCGTACGGACACTTCCCGGCCCCATCGCGGCGGCCTGCCGCCGGCTGCACGCCGGGCCCCGGTTCGTCAACGACTTCTCCATCTTCCGCAAGCTCGACGAGTTCCTCACCCTCTGCCGTACCCACGAACTGGGCACACCCGACGGCTACCAGGACCGTCTTGCCACGGTGACGGAGATCGAGCGGGCGCTGGCCGCCGACCCGCTGCCCAGGGTGCCGTGCCACAACGACCTGCTGCCGGAGAACTTCATCCGCTGCGGCGCCGAGGTCAGGATCGTCGACTACCAGCTCTCCGGGAACAACGACCCCGCCTTCGAGCTGGGCGACATCGCCGCCGAGGCGGACTACGACCCGGACCTGACCACCCGGCTGGCCCGCGCCTACTTCGGCACCGACGACCGGCGGCTCACCTCCAGGGTCCGGCTCAACCTGATCATGTCCAACCTGACCTGGACGCTCTGGTTCGCCGTGCACCACGGGCTGCTGAAGGAGCGGGCCGCCGACGCCGACTTCGACTACGAGGCCGAGGCGGCCGACAAGTTCTCACAGGCCGTACGAGATCTGGACGACCCGGAGTTCGGGCGGCTCGTCGATGACGTCCGGGGCGCGAGCACCGGATTCCCACCCCCCGCACCACCACGCTAGGAGGCTTGCGTGACCAAGCCAACGTCGGTCGACGAGGACGCGAGGCGACTCGCCGAACTCGGTTACAAACAGGAGCTCTCCAGAACCTGGAGCGGTTTCTCGAACTTCGCCATCTCCTTCTCGATCATCTCCATCCTGGCCGGCTGCTTCACCACGTTCGGCCAGGCCTGGAACAACGGCGGCCCCATCGCGATCTCATGGGGGTGGCCGCTGATCTCGATCTTCATCCTGATCATCGGGCTCTGCATGTCAGAGCTGGTGTCGGCCTACCCGACCGCCGGCGGCATCTACTGGTGGGCCGCGAAGATGGGCAAGCCCATCCACGGCTGGTTCACCGGCTGGTTCAACCTCATCGGCCTGATCGCCGTGACGGCCTCGGTCGACTACGGCTGCGCGACCTTCCTGAACATCACCCTCAACCGGTTCTTCCCCGGCTGGAATCCCACCCTGACCAACGCGTTCATCCTGTTCGCGATCGTCCTGGTGCTGCACGCGCTGATCAACATCTTCAGTCACCGGCTGATCTCGCTGCTGCAGAACGTCTCGGTGTGGTGGCACGTGTTCGGCGCGGCGGTGATCGTGCTGATCCTGATCTTCGGTCCCGACTCGCACCAGTCGATGTCGTTCGTCTTCACCGAGACGATCAACAACTCCGGCTTCTCCGACTCGTCCTACTGGTTCTACGTGCTGCCCCTCGGATTCCTGCTGACCCAGTACACGATCACCGGGTTCGACGCGTGCGCGCACGTGTCCGAGGAGACCCAGGGCGCCTCCACCGCCGCCGCCAGGGGACTGTGGCAGTCGATCTTCTACTCGGCGATCGGCGGCTGGATCCTGCTGCTGGCCTTCCTGTTCGCGGCCACCGACGTGAACGCGGTCAACGAGGCGGGTGGCTTCGTCGGCGCCATCTTCGACAGCGCGCTCCCCGGCAACCTGGCCACGGCGATCTTCACGATCTCCACCATCGGCCAGTTCTTCTGCGGGATGAGCTGCGTGACCTCGATGTCCCGGATGACCTACGCGTTCTCCCGCGACGGCGCCGTCCCCGGCTGGCGCCTGTGGTCGAAGGTGGACGGCAACAGGACCCCGGTCAACGCGATCATCTTCGGCTGTGCGGCCGCGCTGGTCCTCACCCTGCCCGCGCTGTACGAGGCCCCCGGCGGGTTGCCGCTGGCCTTCTACGCGGTCGTCTCGGTGGCGGTCATCGGCCTCTACATCGCCTTCGCGATCCCGATCTGGCTCCGGCTGCGGATGGGCGACCGGTTCGAGCCGGGGCCCTGGACACTGGGATCGAAGTACCGGGTCATGTGCTGGATCGCCATCGTCGAGATCGTCATCGTCTCGATCTACTTCGTCATGCCGCTGGTCCCGGCGGCCGTGCCGTTCAGTGCCGACTTCACACCGGCCGCGGTGAACTACGCGCCGATCGTGGTCGGCGTGATGGTGCTGGGCGTGGGCCTGTGGTGGGCGCTGTCGGCCAGGCACTGGTTCACCGGCCCGCGCCGCACGATCGACGAGCTCGACCCGGTCGACCCGGCCGGCAAGGAGCCGATCGGCTGACCGGCCCCGGCCGGCTTCCCCAGATCCGTGCCGGTCACCGCCCGAGGATCGGCCGGCGCGAATCCGGGTCACCCCGGAAGGCCGAGAAATCGGTCAGCTCGCCTCGAACGCCTCCGCCACCGCGGCCCGGACCTGCTCCATGGCCGCGGTGGCGGGGGCCTCCCGCCGCATCGAGGTCATGTCGACCTCGGGCATGCCGCAGGCCACCGCCCAGCCCCACGGGCTCAGGTCGCCGTCGACGTTGAGGGCGAACCCGTGGCTGGTGACGCCCCGGCTCTGCCGCATGCCGATCGAGACGATCTTGCGTCCCGTCTCGACGGTCCACACGCCGGTCAGCAACTCCGAGCCCGGCGGGGTGTCGCGGCGCTCGGCTGCGACTCCCAGCGCGCCGAGCGCCGCGACGAGCCTCAGCTCGACCTCTCGGACGTAGTCGACGATCCCCTCGTCCTCGCCGAGCTTGACGATCAGGTACCCGACCAGCTGGCCGGGACCGTGGTAGGTGAGCTGGCCGCCGCGACCCGTGCTCACGACCGGGATGCCGTGAGCCGGATCGGGCAGGTGCTGCTCAAGGGTTCGCCTGCCCGCGGTGTACACCTGCGGGTGGCTGAGCAGCCAGAGCGTGTCGGGGCGCTCGTCGCGCTGCCGCTGACCGACCAGGTCGGTCATCCGCTCCATCGCCTTCTCGTAGTCGACCAGGTCGTCCTGGACCAGGGTCAGGGGGCGTTGCCTCATGCCCCCAGCTTATTTTCAGTAGCGAGCCTCCGGCGCCTTGGGTATGAAGATCCACATGAGCACGTAGACGACCCAGAGCGGCCCGGGAATGAGCGAGAGCAGCAGCCACAGCACCCGGACGAGGGTGGGCGGCAGGTTGAGGCTGTCCGCAATCCCGCCGCAGACTCCGGCGATTATCTTGTGGTTTCTCGAACGGTACACGGCGCCTCTCCCCGAATCGGTGTTCTTCGTCCGGTCAAACGAACGGCCGGAACCGCCACGTTCCCGAGGCACCCCTGAGAAAACCCTGACAGGGTCGAACTTGATAACTTTTCTTGTCAGTCAGCGTCGATACATCCCTAGGCGAACGCGGTTGATACCGGTACGTTCCGCCATGTACCTATAGGGAGTCTCCCTCCGTTCCACCCCCTAGGAGCGTTATGCGCCTGAGGTTACGACGCAGCATGGTCCAGACCGCCACCCTGGTCACGGCCATCGCTCTCCCCCTCGCCTTCACCGCACCGGCGAGTGCCACCGTCGCGGCCCCCAGTGTCCCGGACGTCCTCGCCAACGCGTTCGCGACACAGATCAAGGGCAGCAACGTCAAGAAACACCTGGACAAGTTCCAGCAGATCGCGACCGCCAACGGCGGCAACCGGGCGGCGGGCACGTCCGGCTACGACGCCTCCCTGGCCTACGTGCAGGACAAGCTGAACAAGGCCGGATACAAGACCTCCACGACCGACGTCGAGTTCCCGATCAACTGGGAGGAGTTCAGCCCGTCGGTCCTCCAGAAGACGGCCCCCGAGGCGAAGACCTACGCCAACCCGGCCGACTTCGTGACGGTGATCTCCTCCAGCCCTGGCGACGTCACCGCCCAGATCCAGGTCGTCGACGCGATCATCCCGACGCCGCCGAACCCGAACACCTCGACCGCGGGTTGTGAGGCCGCCGACTTCGCCGGGTTCGTCCCCGGCCGGATCGCCCTGCTCCAGCGCGGCACCTGCCCGTTCGTCGACAAGGCCACCAACGCCAAGGCGGCCGGCGCGGCCGGTGTGATCTTCTTCAACGAGGGCCAGCCCGGCCGTACCGACCCGCTCCTCTTCGACATCGTCGAATGGCGCTTCGGCTTCCCCATCGTGATGGCGAGCACGGCCGTCGGCCTGGACCTGGCCGCCAGCCCGAACACCACGGTCCGCCTGAAGGTGGACGCCAAGACCACGGTCGGCCGTACCAAGAACCTGATCGCCGACTCCCGCTGGGGCAAGTCCGGCGAGATCGTCGCGGTCGGCGCGCACCTGGACAGCGTTCCCGAGGGCCCCGGCATCAACGACAACGGCTCCGGCAGCGCCGCCGTCCTGGAGACCGCGCTGAAGCTGGCCAAGGTGCCGACCAAGTACAAGCTCCGCTTCGCCTGGTGGGGCGCCGAGGAGCTGGGCCTGCTCGGCTCCGAGCAGTACGTCGCGGGCCTGTCCCAGGCCGAACGGGACAAGATCAGGCTCTACCTGAACTTCGACATGATCGCCTCGCCGAACGGCGGCACCTTCCTGTACGACGGTGACGACTCCGACGCCGAGGGCGCCCCTGCCGGTCCGGCGGGGTCGGCCGAGATCGAGAAGCGCCTGGAGAGGTTCTACGGCAAGCGCGGCCTGCCCTTCGAGGGCACCGACTTCACCGGCCGCTCCGACTACGGCGCCTTCATCGCCAACGACATCCCGGCCGGAGGCATCTTCAGCGGCGCCGAGGTCCTCAAGACCGCCGAGCAGGCCGCCAAGTTCGGCGGGACCGCCGGTGTCGCCTACGACCCCTGCTACCACGCCGCCTGCGACGGCATCGGCAACATCGACGCCGCCGCGCTCGACCGCAACTCCAAGGCCGTCGGCTACGCCACCACGTTCTTCGCCTACGACCTGACGGGCATCCCCGACCGCAACGCCGCGACGCTCGCCAGGACCGCGGCGCAGACCGCGACGGCTCCTGAGGGCGCGGCCCGCTAACGACAAAGTCCAGCAAAGCGCACCACCACGCTGTACGGCGCGCACCCACCACGGGTGCGCGCCGCTCGGGGGACCCCCACACCCTCAAACCCGAGGAGCATGATGCGCAGTCTGTGGACCATGGGCATGGCGGCGATCCTGGCCATCCCTCTGGCATTCACCGCACCATCGGCGTCGGCCGCCGTCCCACCGGACATCTCGCTGACCGCCGTGAAGGCACACCTCACCCAACTCCAGTCCATCGCCACCGCCAACGGCGGCAACCGCGCGCATGGCCGCCCCGGCTATCTGGCCTCGGCCAACTACGTCAAGGGCCTGCTGGACGGCGCGGGGTTCACCACCACCCTGCAGTCGTTCACCTACGGCGGCGCGACCGGCTACAACGTCATCGCCGACTGGCCCGGAGGCGACCCGAACGACATCCTCATGGTCGGCGCCCACCTCGACAGCGTGACCGCGGGCCCCGGTATCAATGACAACGGCTCGGGCAGTGCCGCCATCCTGGAGACCGCCCTGGAGGTCTCCCGCCAGTCGCTGGCTCCCACCAAGCATCTGCGCTTCGCCTGGTGGGGCGCGGAAGAGCTGGGTCTGCGCGGCTCGCAGGCCTACGTGAACAGCCTCTCGTCCACCGAGCGGGCCAAGATCAAGGGCTACTACAACTTCGACATGGTCGGCTCGCCCAACGCCGGCTACTTCATCTACGACGGCGACAACTCCGACGGCGTCGGCTCGGGCCCCGGCCCGGCGGGCTCGGCGCAGCTGGAGGCGACGCTCCAGGCGTACTTCACCTCGATCGGCGTGGCCACCCGGGGCACCGACTTCGACGGCCGCTCCGACTACGGGCCTTTCATCGCCGTCGGCATCCCGGCCGGAGGCACCTTCACCGGCGCCGAGGGCGTCAAGACCAGCGCCCAGGCCACCCTCTGGGGCGGTACGGCGGGCCAGGCGTTCGATCCCTGCTATCACCGGGCCTGCGACACCACGGCCAACATCAGCGACACCGCGCTGAACCGCAACGCCGACGCCATCGCCTACGCGGTGTGGACCACCGCCACCGCCACGCCGCCGACGGTCGTCTGGCAGGACACCTTCGAGACCTCGACCGGCTGGACGACCAACCCCTCGGGCACCGACACCGCCACCTCGGGCCAGTGGGAGCGCGGCGTCCCGCAGGCCACCACCTCCAGCGGCGCCAAG
>NZ_JBEXUE010000347.1:0-10903 GCF_040614275.1 Streptosporangium sp. NPDC006013 | reverse complement strand
CGATTGTTCCTATGGTCGCGCTCATGACACAGAGCACATCCGTTGTCCCTTTCCGTGTCGACGCGGAAACGAGGGGAGCGGGGCCTACCCGCTCAACGCGGACTCGGACGGGATCGTACGATCGTCTCGGAACCCGGTCGGGGCCGGTCGGGGCCGGTCGGGCGCCCCTCGGCGAGCGATCAGGCTCCGGGCGCGGGCCCGGTGCTCTGTACGACCTCAAACGACCACAGCTCGGCCCCGGAGGCTGCCGGGCCCTGCCCGTGGCCGTGCCCCTGGGCCGGGCCGGCCGCCTCCTGCCCATGCCCGTGCCCCTGGCCCTGACCGGCCTCGGCGGCGGCCTGGGCGTGGCCGCGCTGGAAGGCCTGGCTCTCGGTCCAGCGCTTGAAGTCCTCATCGGAACGCCAGCGGGTGTAGACCAGGTAGCGGTCGGTGCCGTCCACCGGGCGGAGCAGTTCGAACCACTCGAACCCGTCCGCGGACTCGACCACTCCCGCCCGTCCCGAGAAGCGGCGCTCCAGCTCTTCGCGCATCTCCGCGGACACTGTCAGCACGTTTATCTTCACGACCGAAGGCACATCGTCTCCTCGAAGCGTTGGTTTCCCTGATCACCCTATGATCGGCGCTCCGTCAGGTGACGGTCCTGCGGGGGTGCGGCGCGTCCCCCAGGCTCACCCGGGCGACGGCGGGTATGCGCTCGGTCTCCAGGGCCTGGCGCATGTGCGGGATGACCACCCCGCTCAGCTGCTCGCGGACCGCGCTCATCGGCGCGTCCTCGGCGACCGCCACCCGCATCCGGACGGCGGGGTGCTCGCTCGTGCCGATCATCGCGGCGGTGGCGCCGATGATCGAGGGGTGCGAGCCCGCCTCGGCGGCCGCCGCGTCGGTCACGCTGTGCGCGTCCACCTCGGTGACCCCGGCGGGACCGCCGTCCAGGCGGATGCCGCTCAGCCTCCGGCGGCGTCCCTGGACCAGCAGCCAGCGCAGGCCGAACAGCGCGAGCACTATCGCCGCCGCGGCGACCACCCACCACAGCCACGGGTCGTAGCGGGCGAACGCCGCACGCGTCTGGGCGTCCACGAGTGGTCCGCGGGCGGACGCCACGGCCGGAGGGAACGCCCCCGCGCCGCGCGCCATCACCAGGGCGCTCAGGGCCATCAGCGCCAGTCCCACGAGCAGCAGCCCCAGCCGGTTGCCCCGGGCGGTCTTGTCGTCCATGGCGCTCACTTCCCTCGCAGGTGCACGTGGACGGGATGGTTCCAGACGGGGGAGAGTGCGGCGATCCGCACGGTCACCGCCTCCCGTACGGCGTCGGCCAGTCCGGTGGTGTCCCGGACGCCGCTGCGGGCGTTCACTCGCACGGTCTTTCCCACCAGCCGTACCTTGGCCTGGTCCACCCCCTGCACCCGCTCGGCCGTGTGGGCCAGCGACCGGGCGAAGCCCCGGCGCTGCATGCCGATGACCAGGTCCTTGTCGCCCGTCCGCACCGGGATCAGCGTGGGCCGTCCCGGGATGAGCGCGAACAGCACCAGCAGCAGGCCCAGCAGGCCGACCAGGCCCGCGCCCGCCATCACCTGCCGGTCGCTCCACGGCGTCGACGACGCCCAGGTGAGCATCCGGTCGTAGGGCAGCAGGCGCAGCGGGTGGCCGACCAGCGCGGAGATGACCTCCAGTGCCACCAGGACGCCGATCGCCGTCAGCACCACGGCGGTGATGACGGCGGGGACCACCCGGCGCGGGCGGAAGGCCCTGACCGCCGCGCGGTCCGCGGAGGCGTTCCTCGCCACCTCGTCGGGTGCCCGCGACGCGGACGGCTCCACGAACGCCGCGCCGGGTGCGGCCGGAATCTCCTCGGTCGGCCCCGTCTCGGAGACATGCTCGGAGAAGGGCTCAGCCGGGTCGGGGGTCTGGGAGGTCATTGCCCTTCCTCCCGCGACGGGACGTCGGTCCCGTGGGCCGTCGCGTCCGGTGTCCGGAAGTCGGGCCGGTTCCCGCCCTCGGCCGGCGAGGCCTCGTATGAGGTCTCACGTGAGGTCTCACGCGAGACCTCGTACGAGGTCTCGGGCGGGCTCTCCGGAGCGCGGATCACGTTGGTGACGTCGATGTCGATGTAGCCGACGTCCATGCCGGTCAGTGTCATGACCCGTTCGGCGACGTGGCGCCGGACCTCGTCGGCCACCTCGCGGATCGGGGCCGGATACTCCATGGTCACGTCCAGCTGGAGCGTCGCGAGCGTGCCGTCGACGGCGGCGCGGGTGCCTCCGCGGAGGGACAGCGGCCTCCGCTCGCCGACCTTCCGCACCCGTGCCACCTCCCTGGCCGCGCCGGCCGCGATGCGCGACACCACCCGGTCGGATATGTCGGTTCTGCCACGCAGCTCGGCCGGTACGGCCGGCTGGGCGGGTACGGCGGGCGGCGCGGACCGCCCGGTCCCGGCGAGGGCGGAGCCCGTCCGGCCGGCGGGGAGGTCACCTGAGTCCGCGGCCGCTCCCGAGGAGGTGGCGTGGTGCTCGACGGGGGTGTTCATCGCCGTCTCGCCGAGATCCGGGACAGGTTGACCTCGCCGACCTCCGCGAAGTGGCCGAGGAGGAATCCGATGGCGCCGAGTACGAGCACCAGCAGGAATGCCCAGAAGCCGCCGAAGGCTCCGGCGAAGCCCAGCAGAACGCCGACGATCGTGCCGAGCACGGACCACACTGGGAACTTGTTCATGTCAAACCTCCGATATGGACATTCACCGGCAGGTCATCCGCCAGCGGGGCGACCGCCGCACGTACCTCGTCGGCGATCTCCGGCAGCGGGCGCCCCAGCCTGACGACCACCGAGATCTCGATCCCGTCCTCATGCAGCGCGACGCCGGGCACCCTCTCGCCGGGCAGGTAGGTCGCCACCGTCCCGAACGGGCCGCCCGAGAGGTCGACGACATCGGGGCAGCGCCGTACGGCGTCGGCTATCCCGTGCGCGAGACCCGCCTCCCGGCCGGCCGGTTCCCGCTCAGCGGCCGCGGCCGGTTCCTCGCGGGGCGGACTCGCCGTCTCGCCCGGTGTGGCGGCCGTCGTGCGGGCCGGGGCCCGTGGTCTCTGGGCGGGTACGGCCCCCGCCGGGGCCTGGGTGGCGGGCGGGTGGACCGGGTGCTCCGGCTTGTGTGCGGGCATGACGGTCGCCGGGGTCGGATGCTCCGGTCCGTGCGCCGGGGTGGGTGGCCGGTGGGCCGGGTCACCCGGGTTGTTCGCGGGCGCGGGCGTCCGGCGGCCGGATCCCGTCGTCACCGGACGCGTCGCCTCCTCGCGGGCCGGGTCCTCAGGCCCGCGCGCCGGATCCCTCACTGGACGCGCGGCCCCGGCTCGGACGACTCCTCCGAGGAGTCCTTGTCCTGGCCGGGCATGTGGACGTCGGAGACCTTGATGTTGACCTCGGTGACCTCGAGCCCGCACATGCGCTCGATCGCCGTGATCACGTTGCGGCGTACGGCGGCGGCCAGGTCGGGAATGGCCATGCCGTACTCGACGACCACTTCGAGGTCGGCGGCGGCCTGACGCTCGCCCACCTCGACGGAGACGCCCTGGGTGATGTTCTGGTCGACACCGACCATGCCGCGTACCGCGCCCAGGGCTCGCGCGGTGCTCGCGCCCATGTTGTGCACGCCGGGAATCTCCCTGGCCGCCAGGCCCGCGATCTTCGCTACCACGCCGCTCTCGATGGTGGTGGTTCCCTTGGGAGTGACCAGGCCACCCTGGGATCCGGGACTGTCGGTGCGTGCCCGGGGCACGGATACCTCGTCGCCCTTGGGCCTGTTCACCGTGCTGGCTTCAGTCACGTCCATTCCTTCCCCCGAGGGAAGACCTTCTGGCTCCCCGATACTGACAGAAACGGTCATACCCCCCATATGAACAGTAATCAGGACATACTTATTTTTAACTCAATCGTGGTCGTATCGGGAAAATAGGTTTTATGGGTATTTTTAGTTGCATATAGCCCAGATGGCTCGGCGATGTGATGGAGGAGGCCGGATGGGCGGAGGCGCGAACCTCCCGGAGGCGCGGGCGCGGTCAGGCGAGACCCGGAGCCCGACTAGCCTTGTCGTGTGCGTATAGCGAGGTTCTCCACAGGAGACGGTGTCGGGTTCGGGGTGGTCGAGGGTGGCCCAGGAGAGGAGTTCATCTCCGCGATCTCCGGTCATCCGTTCGGGCCGATCCAGTTCACCGGTGAGCGTCACTCGCTCTCCCAGGTCAAGCTGGTCGCGCCCATGCTGCCCAGCAAGGTCGTCGCGATCGGCAAGAACTACGCCGACCACGCCCACGAGATGGGCGGCGAGGTCCCCGACGAGCCACTGGTCTTCCTCAAGCCGTCGACCTCGGTGATCGGCTCGGGTGAGGCCATCGCCTACCCGACGACCCTGTCCCAGCGGGTCGACTATGAGGGGGAGCTGGCGGTGGTGATCGGCAGGCTCTGCCGGGAGGTGCCCCGAGAACGGGCTCACGAGGTCATCTTCGGCTACACCTGCGCCAACGATGTCACGGCGCGGGATCTGCAGAAGAAGGACGTCCAGTTCACCCGGGCCAAGGGCTTCGACACGTTCTGCCCGCTCGGCCCGTGGATCCAGACCGAGCTCGACCCGAGCGACGTCGGCATCGTCACGTCCGTGAACGGCGAGGTCAAGCAGAGCTCGCGCACCTCCAAGCTCATGTACGACATCCCCGCGCTGATCGCCCACGTGAGCGCGGTCATGACCCTGATCCCCGGCGACGTCATCCTCACCGGGACGCCGGAAGGGGTCGGCCCGCTCAGCGTCGGCGACGAGGTCAGCGTCTTCATCGAAGGAATCGGCACTCTCAGCAACCGGGTGGTCTCCCGTGATTAGGGTTCGTTTCGCCCCCTCGCCGACCGGCATGTTCCATGTCGGCGGCGCCCGCTCCGCGCTGTTCAACTGGGCCCTGGCCGAGAGGTCCGGCGGAAGGTTCGTGCTCCGCATCGAGGACACCGACGCCGCGCGCAACCGGCCGGAATGGACCGAGGGCATCATCTCGGCGCTCGCCTGGATCGGGATCAACGACGGCGCCCCGGCCTTCGAGGGACCCTACTTCCAGTCCTCGTACGAGAAGCAGCACCGCGAGGCCGCGGCCAGGCTGCTGGCCGAGGGCCGGGCCTACTACTGCACGTGCACCCGCGACGAGGTCAAGGCCCGCACCGGGTCCGAGCACCAGGGCTACGACGGCTTCTGCCGCGACCGAGGCCTGACCGAGGGCGCGGTCCGCTTCCGTACCCCCGACGAGGGCGTCACCGTGATCTCCGACCTGGTCCGCGGCACCGTCGAGTTCCCCAACGACGCGATGGAGGACTTCGTCATCGCGCGCGGCGACGGCTCCCCGCTCTTCGTGCTGGCCAACGTCGTCGACGACGTCGAGATGCGGATCAGCCACGTGGTCCGCGCCGAGGAGCACCTGTCCAACACCCCCAAGCAGCAGCTGCTCTGGGAGGCGCTCGGCGTCGCCCCGCCCACCTGGGCGCACGTGCCGGTCATCGTCAACGAGAAGCGCCAGAAGCTGTCCAAGCGCCGCGACAAGGTCGCCCTGGAGTCCTACCGCGAGGAGGGCTACCTGGCCGAGGCGATGGTCAACTACCTGATGCTGCTCGGCTGGGGCCCCGGCGACGACCGGGAGATCATGCCCTGGTCGGAGATGGTGCCGCTGTTCAGGCTGGAGGACGTCAACCCCTCCCCGGCGTTCTTCGACGAGAAGAAGCTCCGCGCGTTCAACGGCGAGTACATCAGGGCACTGCCCCTGGAGGAGTTCATCACCCGCTGCGAGCCGTGGCTGGACCCGAGCTGGGACCGCGAGACCTTCGCCAAGGTCGCCGAGCTCGCCCAGACCCGTATCGCGGTCCTGTCCGAGATCACCGCGAACGTGGACTTCCTCTTCCTGGACGAGCCCGTCTTCGACCAGGCGTCGTGGGACAAGGCGATGAAGAGCTCCGCCGTGGAGATCCTCACCGGCTACCTCGACCGGCTTGAGAAGGTCGAGATGGACCCCGAGTCGCTGAAGACCGCGCTGGAGGAGGTCGGCGTCGAACAGGGCCTCAAGCTCGGCAAGGCCCAGGCCCCGGTGCGCGTGGCCGTCACCGGCCGGACCGTGGGCCTGCCGCTGTTCGAGTCGATCGAGGTCCTCGGCCGCGAGCGCTCCATCGAGCGCCTCCGCGCCGCCCTCGCGAAGCTCCAGGCCTGACCGGACCTCGCGGAGCGTCAAGGCCCGCCCCCGGGAATTCACCGGAGGCGGGCCTTCGCTTTCGATCAACGGTCACCGGGTGGCCGGAGCCACGGGAGAAAGATCAGGAAGGGAACCCGGAGGAACGCCCTCCTCCCGCGCCCTGTCCGGTCTCAGCCTCCGGCCCGGCTTCCGTCCCCCCGCCCGGCGAGCTCGTCCCAGAAGGCGAGGTTGTGTGCCGAGGCCCGGTCGAAGGGCCCGACGCCGCCCTGCCCCGGGGCCAGTTCCTGCACGTACGGCGTGCCGTCGCCGGGGCGCACGCGCTTCCAGGAGGGCAGGCCCGGCCGGTTCGGGTCGCCGACGGAGGCGAACCGGGACCAGTAGTCGATCATCATGTCGCCGAGCCGCCGCTGCTCGGGGGTGAGCGGGGCGGACTCCCAGCTCACCCCGAACAGGAACGACAGCTCGGAGCCGTGTGCGGCCAGCGGCCTGATGCCGTGCTTCAGCGGGAAGAGCGCGGGCGCCGTACGGTCGGTGAACTCGTAGGAGAAGGTCGGCACGTGCCGGGCGAACTGCCGGTCGGTGTTGCGCGCCTCCCAGGCCCAGTCCAGGTCGCTCATGATGGCCGCCACCGCCTGGAGGGGCAGGCCGTCGTGGGCGTCCAGCGGATATCGGGCCAGGACGTCGGGGCCCGCGGCGCCGAACTTCTCGTTGAGGGCGGGCTCGTACCCCTCCGCCGGCATCGGCTCCTCGAAAATCAGCGACGTGAACATCGTGCCCTCGTCCCGGGTGATGCCCGTCAGCACCGGCACCCGGTGGAAGCGGCCCTCCTGGAGCACCTTCGCCGGATCCTCGGGCAGCACCGCGTTGCCGTACCCCGGGAGCGGGAGGGCGGGCTGGGCGAGCAGGTCGGCCACCGGCTTGTCCCGCAGGCAGGCGGGCGCGGTCCCCGGGTCGACGCATCCCACCAGGGTGGCCAGATACTGCCCGTAGCCCTCGTAGGAGGCCCTGGGCAGCCAGAAGGGGAGGTCCATGACCGGCCGCAGCGGGGTGCCCTCGAAGCTTCCCGCCCCGCACGGGGTGCTCTGGGTGATCGCCCGGTGGAACAGCCCCGCCGCCGAGGGGGAGGTGAGCTGCGCGCACACCGAGTGCGACCCCGCGGACTCGCCGAACAGGGTGACGTTGCGCGGGTCGCCGCCGAACGCCGCCGCGTTGCGCCGCACCCAGCGCAGGGCCGCCTGCTGGTCCTCGATCCCGAAGGCCCCGGAGTTCTCGAACCCGGGGTACCCGAAGAACCCGAAGATCCCCAGCCGGTAGTTGACCGTCACCACCACGACGTCGCCCCGCACGGCCAGCCTGCGGGCGTCGTAATCGCTGCCCGCCCCCTTCGTCAGGCTTCCGCCGTGCAGCCACACCATGACCGGCCTGGGACGGTTCCCGGCGCTTCGCGCGGGCGTGGTCACGTTGAGATAGAGACAGTCCTCCGCCTCGCTTCCGGGCAGCCCCCAGACGTCGGCGGTCTGCGCGCACCGGCTGCCGGGCGCGGTGGCGTCGCGCACCCCCTGCCACGGGGCGACGGCCTGCGGCGACCGCCAGCGCAGCTCCCCGACCGGGGGCGCGGCGTACGGGATGCCCTGGAAGAGCCGGTGGTCTCCGGCCTGCGCGCCCCGCACCCACCCGGCGTCGGTACGGACCGTCGTGTCCCTCCCGGTGGTGGCCGAGGTGGCGGCTCCCTGGGTGCCGTGGTCTTCCCGCCCAGCCGCGGCCGGGTCCGCGGTCCCCAGTAACAGGGCCCCTGCCAGACCGGCGACGAGCGCGGAGCCGATCCTGTTCCGTGGTCGTTTCATGACCTTTACGATGCCCGCCGCGGCCGCCGCGCGCATTGGCTCTGCGTTCATCGCCGGGGTGTGGTTTCCTGCACCCCGGCGATGGACGAAGGGCCACGCGGGCGGGGGCTACGCCTGCAGTCCCCGGCGCTTCAGCAGGGGCTCGATGCGCGGGTCGCGCCCCCGGAAGTCGCGGAAGGCGTCCATCACGTCCCGCGAGCCGCCGACCGACAGCAGGGTGGAGCGGAAGTGGTCACCGTTGCCGCGCGTCAGGCCGCCGTTCTCCTCGAACCAGTCGACGCTCTCGGCGTCCAGCACCTCGCTCCAGATGTAGGAGTAGTAGCCGGCGCTGTAGCCGCCCACCCCGCTGAAGAAGATGTGCGCGAAGTAGTTGGTCCGGTAGCGGGGCCGGACCAGGTCGTAGGCGATCCCGGCGCGCTCCAGGGCCGCGTTCTCGAACGCCTCGGCGTCCTCGACGGTCTCGCCCCCGGCCAGCTTGTGCCAGGCCCAGTCCAGCAGTGCCGCCGCGAGATACTCGACGGTGGCGAAGCCCTGGTTGAACTTCTCCGCGGCCTTCATCTTCTCCAGGAGCTCCGCGGGCACCGGCTCGCCGGTCTCGTGGTGCCTGGCGAAGTTGGCGAGGATCGAGGGCCAGGTGGCCCACATCTCGTTGACCTGCGAGGGGTACTCCACGAAGTCGCGCGGCACGTCGGTGCCGGAGACCCGGGGGAAGCGCACGTCGGAGAAGAGGCCGTGCAGGGCGTGGCCGAACTCGTGGAAGGCGGTGTTGACCTCCTCGAACGTCAGGAGCGTCGGCCCCTCGGAGGGCTTGGTGATGTTGAGGTTGTTCATCACCACGGGCAGCTCGCCGAACAGGTGCGACTGGGTGACCAGGTTGTTCATCCAGGCGCCGCCGCGCTTGGTCGGCCGGGCGTACGGGTCGAACACGAACAGGCCGAGCGGTGAGCCGTCCGCGTCGGACACCTCGAAGACCTGGACGTCCGGGTGGTACCCGGCCAGGTCGTCCCGGTCGGCGAAGGTGATCCCGTACAGCTCGCCGGCGGCGTGGAAGACACCGTCCCGCAGCACCCGGTCCAGCTCGAAGTAGGGGCGAAGGTCGGCGGCGTCGAAGTCGTAGCGGGCCTTGCGCACCCGCTCGGCGTAGAAGGACCAGTCCCACGGCTCCAGCGGGAAGCCGGCCTGCTCGCTCAGCGCCTCGGCCTCCCGGCGGGCGTTGGCCACCGCGGGGCCCACCAGCTTGCCGAGCATCTCCTCGACGGCGTCGGTGGTCTTGGCGGTCTGGTCGGCGACGGAGTAGGCGGCGTGGTTGGGAAAGCCGAGCAGGGCCGCCCGCTCGGCGCGAAGCGCCGCCATCCTGGCCGCCAGCTCGAAGTTCTCCGGCGCCCGGCCGACGGACAGCTCGTACAGCCTCCTGCGGGTCTCCCGGTCGGTCAGCTCGGCCAGCGCGGGCTGGTTGGTGTAGTTGAAGAGCGGCAGGACGTACCTGCCGTCCTTCTCGATCGCCTTGATCGTGCTCTCGGCGAGCCCGTCCAGCAGCTTGACGTCCTCGACGACCAGCGCGGAGGCCGTGGAGGCCGTGAGCAGGTTCTGGGAGAAGGTCGTGGCGAGCCTGGTCAGTTCCTCGTTGAGCGCCCTGAGGTGGTCCTGGTCGCCTTCGGACAGGTCCGCGCCGGCCCTGACGAAGTCGACGCGGTACTTCTGCAGCAGCCACGCCTCCTCGGGGTCGTCGGTGGCCACCTGTTTGATCCGGGTGTACAGGGCGCGGTTCAGGCGGATGGAGTCGGCGTGCTGGGTCAGCCTGGGGGAGACCTGGGTCTCGATCTCCCGGATGCCGTCGGTCGTGTCGGAGGCGGAGATGCTGCTGAAGACGATCACGGTCCGATTGAGAATCCGGCCCGAGCGCTCCAGGGCCTCGATCGTGTTGGCGAACGTCGCGGGCTCCGGGTTGTCGGCGATCTCCCGCACCTCGCGCAGCTGGTCGGCCATGCCACGTTCGAAGGCGGGAAGGTAGTGCTCCTCCCTGATCAGGGCGAACGGCGGCAGCCCGTACGGCAGCGTGCTGGGTTCGAAGAACGGGTTCTCGGCCAAGGCTGGAACTCCTCTCAGGTGGACGGATCTCTCAGCAGGGTCGCACAGCGGACCTTCGTTGCGGCAGCCCGGTGATACCGCGATTCGGCCGCCGGCAATCGTTTTGGTCTTGACCCCCAACCTGGGCTATTCTTTCGGAGGCGCCAGCGAGTCCCGCAAGGGAGTCCGGTGCGGTGGGGTATGGTGTAATTGGCAACACGGCTGATTCTGGTTCAGTTGTTCTAGGTTCGAGTCCTGGTACCCCAGCTGCATCTTCTTAGGAAGATGCCGCAGATTCGGCTCCCTCCGAATCTGATGACAGTGTGTAGGGTCCCGTCGTCTAGTGGCCCAGGACGCCGCCCTCTCAAGGCGGTAGCGCCGGTTCGAATCCGGTCGGGACTACCACTGTCTCTCGCAAGGCTCCGTCGTCTAGTGGCCTAGGACGCCGCCCTCTCAAGGCGGTAGCGCCGGTTCGAATCCGGTCGGGGCTACAAGTGCGAAACCCCCGGGAGCAACGGTTCCCGGGGGTTTTTCGTTTCAGGGGCGGTGAGGCCCCACCCGGCATGGATCTCTCAGATCGCCTTCCCATTCGGCGCCGTGGCCGGATGCCCTCTCCCGATCCGGGAGATCAGGAACGCGGACGCATGCCCGATCGAGAAGAATCCCCCGCCGTCACCCGATGTACGGCCAGGTGGCGTCTGAACGCTCCCCGCCATGGCGGAACCGGAAAGGGACGGGGTCAAGGTGGGTACGGTCGACGCCCTCGTTCTCGATCTCCTCGGTGGAGCCGAC
>NZ_JBEXUE010000346.1:0-10910 GCF_040614275.1 Streptosporangium sp. NPDC006013 | reverse complement strand
GCCACACCCGGAGAACCGGGGGTGGCCGCGGCCGGGGCGCTGTTCGCGCTACTCGCCGTTCTCGGTGCCGCCCTGCCCGTCCGCCGGGCCCTGCGGGTCGACGCCACCGTCACCGCCGTTGTCACCGTTACCGCCGCCGCTCTGCGGCGCGCAGGAGATCGTGAAGGTCGCCTTCTTGGAGACGACCTTGCGCGGGCTCAGCACCTGGAGCGCCTGCCAGCCCTTCAGGTTGCCGCGGAAGGTGGCGCGATCCTTCAGGATCTTCGTCCCGTTCACCTTCACGGTCTTCACCGCACTCTTGGAGCCGTCGCCCCTGAGCCAGCGGTAGGCCACCACGGTGGGCGCGCTCACCTTGATCTTCGCCGTGAAGCCGATGGTCACCGGGCACTTACCGGTGTGCTTGGCCGGACCCGCCTTCACCGCCACGGCCACCTTGGGCTTCGCGGGCGCGGCCGCCGCGGCGGCCGGAGCCGTCGGCGTCATCAGCAGTACGGCCAGCAGGGACCCGGCCAGCGCGGAGAGCCCCTTGAGTCTGTTCATGTCATCCCATCGCCGAGTGATCGAACTCCGATGGCAAAGTTTAGCCATGGTGACTTGTGATCCGGTTGGGACCGGCTGAGTCCACTGATCGGCGTGGGGCGACGGTGGCAGGGGTGACCGGCGGTGGAGGGCTGCGGCTAAGGTGCGTTCAAAACGGCGCGTCCGGTCCGAACCGGCACGTCCATATCGGCACGTCCTCAGAGGAGCACCAGCATGCGCGTCACGCTCGCCGACCCGTCCGCCCTGATCCCGGGCTTCGAGCGGGTCCACCGCGAGCAGTCGGCGCTGTACCCGTACGGGCCGGCCGGGTGGCAGCCGGTGCACACGGTCTACGTCCCCGCGGACCGCCTCGACGCCGGGACGGTGCGGGCGTGGGGTGACGCCGCGCTGGAGCTGATGCGGCGGCACCTGCCGCAGGGCGATCTGGCCGCGATCCTCGGCGTGGGCGAGGACCTCGCCGGAGCCGTGCACGGCCGGGTGGCCGCCAAGCTCGGCGAGGAGCCCGTCGAGGACCTGCGCGTCGACTTCGAGGACGGGTACGGGCCGCGCCCCGCGGAGGAGGACGGTCACGCCTCCACCGCCGCCGAGGCGATCGCGGCCATGCACGCGGCCGGAACGCTCCCCCGCCGCTGGGGCCTGCGGGTGAAGTCGTTCGCCGACGGCGACCCGGTCCGCTCCCTCAGGACGCTGGACGGCTTTCTCACCGGCGTGGTCGAGCGGGTCGGGCGGCTGCCCGGGGGATTCGTGGTCACCTTCCCGAAGGTGCTGATGAGGGCCTACCTCCACCAGTTCGCCGACTGCCTGCGGGCGCTGGAGGACGGGCTGGGCCTCGACGAGGGCGCGCTCCGGTTCGAGATCCAGGTCGAGGCGCCGCAGACGGTGCTGTTCCTCGACTCCGCTCTGGTCGCCTCCCTGCGGGGCAGGCTGGCCGCGGCGCACTTCGGCGTCTTCGACTACACGGCGAGCTGCGCCCTGCCCCCGCACGAGCAGCGGCTGGACCATCCCGTCTGCGATCACGCCAGGAACGTCATGCAGACGGTCTTCGCCGGGACCGGCGTGGAGTTGTCGGACGGTTCGCTGGCGGCCTCCCCCGCCTCGGATGACAGGCGGGCCGTGCAGGAGCTGTGGCGGCGCCACGCGGAGCTGGTCGGGCACTCCCTGGGCCACGGCTTCTACCAGGGCTGGGACATGCACCCGTCACATCTGGTCAGCCGGTACGCAAAGGTCTACGCCTTCCACCTGTCCCGTTACCAGGAGTACGCCGACCGGGTGCGCGCCTGGCAGGAGCGGCGCGAGGCGGGCGAGGGCGTGATGGACGAGCCCGCCACGATCAAGACCATGACCGCCGCCCTGCGCCGCGCCGACCTGGCCCTGGGCCCCGCCCCGGCTCCACCGGCCTGACCTCGATCGCCGGTCCCCGGCTCAGCCGACTGCCGGCGTCCCGGCCGATCACCGCGAGACCTGGCGCGCCTCAGTCGATCAGGGCGCGCCACTGGCGGACCCGGCGCTCGTCGACCGGGTCCGACCAGGACGCCCGCACGGCGCTGCCGACGTGGAAGGCCCGCACGCCGTACTCCATCAGCACCCCGACATGGCTGGGCCTCAGCCTGCCTCCGGCCAGGATCAGCGGGCCGTCGCCCGCCTCGCACCGGGTCTTGAGCAGCGGCAGCCCGTCCGCCACGCCACCGGGCGCACCCGAGGTGAGCACGGTGGCGAGGTTGGGCAGCAGGCGGACGGCACGCCAGCTCGCCTGGGTGTCGGCCGCGTGATCCACCGCCCGGTGAAAGGTCCAGGGCAGCGGTGCGACCGCGTGGATGAGCGCCTCGGTGGCGGCCAGGTCGACCGCCCCCGCCCGATCGAGGAACCCGAACACGAACCCGGCCGCGCCCGCGTCGGCGAGTGCCCTGGCCTCGCGGCTCAGGGTCTTCAGCGACTCGGGCGTGGCCAGGAACGAGGCCTCGCCACGCAGCATCACCATCTGCGGCAGCGCGCACTCCTTGGAGATCGCCGCGACCGTCTCCGCAGCCGGGGTGAGCCCGTCCGCGGCCATGTCGGCGACGACCTCCAGGCGATCGGCGCCGCCGGCTTCGGCCGCGACGGCATCACGCACGTCAAGCGTGATCACCTCAAGCAAGGATCCGGTCATGAATGGAGGCTATCGGATGGGTTTGCCCTGGGATCGCCGTGGTTCAGACATGCTCGGGGACGGACGACCCGCGCCGGTCCGAGAAGGACAGCGCGAGGCCGGACGCGTGGGCGCGCAGGCCCCCCGGCCGCTGGAACAGGGCGCCGGAGGCGCGATGCGACAGGTCGACCGTGCGGAGGTGCGCGAAACGCTGTCCCCGATAGTAGTCCTGGAGCCGCGAGTTGTCCTTGGAGCAGTCAAGCCTGAGCCATCTTCTCCCCAGGGCCAGGACCCGCAGGCCCGCCCAGTCGAGCAGCGCCTCTCCCAGCCCCCGGCCGGCGTGGGCGCGCGCCACGGCCAGCTTGTGGACGTAGAGCGCCGAGCCGGGGTCGTCTCCCGGAGCCCAGAACTCGGGGTCGGCGTGAGCGTCCAGGGCGAGGGTCGCGGCGGGCCCGTCCTCCCCGTCCAGCAGGTACATGACGCCCTCGTCGATCAGCGGGGTGATGCGCTCGGCGGGGAAGCCGGCGGCGGGCCACTGCCGCACGCCGCGGCGGTTCAGCCACCCGGCGGTCTCGGCGAGGAGCGCGAGCACCCCGTCGAGATCACCGTCCGTGGCCCTGCGCAGCGTGAACGGGCGCACGGTGGTGGGACTGACGGTGTTCGAGTGCATGGTTCATCCCTTCGTTGCGTTCGGTACGCGAGTTGACACGGAGCGTGGTCGCCTGATGGCGCACGGCACCCATGTCGGGCTAGGCGGATGCCTAGGGGCTGGGGGCGAGCGGCGGGGAGACGCCGGTCGGGGTGAGAGGCGCGGGCGGCGCGAGAGAGCCCGGCGGGAGGGCGACGGGCGGGGGGAGCTCGGGCGAGACGGCCGGGCCCGGGGAAGGCCCGGCCCGGAGTGCGCCGGCCGGAGGGAGAACGGCCGCCCTGCGGGCGCGGCCCGCCGGGCGCCCGCGGCGCGGACGGAGTGGAGGCCGGCCCGTCAGGGCGGTTACCGAGATGTCAACGGCTTTCCAGCTCGTACCTGATCAGGTGCTTGTCCGCAGGCAGTACCGACACCGCCACGCGCACGGGGGTGTCCTCCACGTCGTAACCGACTCGGACGTAGACGACGACCGGCGTGCCGAGCTGGAGCTGGAGCCGCTCGGTCTCCGCGCTGTTGGGCATCCGCGCCCAGATGTCGTCCACCATCCGCACCTGCCGGTGGCCGAGCTCCTCAAGGACCTTGTTGGCCCCGCGCCTGATGTCGCCGGGACGGGTGATCTCGGAGTCGGCGACCAGGGCCAGCGGGAAGTAGGAGTCGTTGGTGTTGTACGGCTGGCCGTCCACGAAGCGCAGCCTGCGGCGGACCACGGCGAGCTCGTCGTCCGCGAGCTCCAGCCTGCTGGCGATCTCCTCGGCCGGGTGCACGATCGAGACCTCGATCTCCTGGCTCGGCGCGCGCCCCTCCTGCGAGACCGCCCAGGCGAAGGCCTCCAGGGTCTCCTCGCCCCGCGGCTGCAGCTCGCGCTGGGGGTGCATGAGCAGCGGACGGCGCTCCCGCACGACGGTGCCCCTGCGGGGGGTGCGGGTGACCAGGCCCTCGTTCACCAGCTCGCCGAGAGCCAGCCGCACGGTGTTCCGGCTCACCTGGTGCACGAGCATGAGCTCCGCCTCGGTCGGCAGCTGATCCCCCGGTCCGAGCGCACCGGAGTAGATGGTCCTCCTCAGATCGGAGGCCACCAGTTGATACAGCGTTGACCGCGCCATTAAGTCCCCTTTGTGCCAACAAAACTAGACGATCTGGTTCTAGCGGGGAACAGCCCCTTGACCCAACCTCCCAAGACCCGCATCATCCAATCGTTGGTACAAATCCATCGAAAGGCCAGCGAGGGGGTGGAGGCCGGTGCTGTCGGTCCGCGTGGATGCGCCGTACCTGCCCTGGCGCGACCCCCGCGAGGCGACGCGTTTACTGCGCTACGCGTTGCACCGCCAGGGGTTCACCCACACCTACCAGAGCAACGGAAGCGGGATGTCCGTGCTCTCGGTGCTGACTGATCTAACCGTTTGGTGCAAGAACGGGCTCTTTGTCTGGAACGAGGATGGCGTTGAGTCCTCGCATCCGGCCGACGACCCGGCTGGGGCGGCCCGCCTCATCTCGCAGCACTACCGGCGGCCCACGCCTGACGACGACCTCGCGGAGGAGGAGGCGGACCACCAGGTCCGCGCCTTCGCCGACACAGACTCCGAGCGCGACTAGCCGGCGGAGGACCCCACCCCTCGCCGGGGTCCTCCGCCCATCGCGCCGGAGCGGAACGCGTCCTGGCGGGTCCCCCACGCCCGCCAGGGCGCGCTCCCCATCTCCGGAGCGCGATCGGCGGGAACGGGACCCGCCGGGACGCACCCGTGACGCGGCCCCGACGCGGCCCCGACGATGAGCCCCACCGCGAACGCGCCTCAGCCGAGCGGACGCCAGTCGATCAGCGACAGTTCCTCGTCCACCTTCCTGAAGCACGCCCGGACGGGCAGGCCCGCGACCGGTGGCTCCGCACCGCGCCAGTTGCCGTACATGACGCATTCGGGCGCCTCGTCCAGCCGTACCATCACCACCGTGTACGGCTCGCTCACCCCGGCCAGGAAGGGCTGGTGGCTGACGATCCAGCTCTCGACGCGGCCGGCCGGGGCGATGGGCGCCCAGTGCCACTCGCGGGTCCTGCAGCGGTGGCAGTAGGCGCGGGCGGGAAAGCGCGGTGTGGCGCAGGAGTCGCACCGCTGGAGCACGAACTCCCCGCCGGCGGTCCGCCTCCACCACTCCGCCGAGTCGCGATCGGCAACCGGACGCACCCCTCACCCCTTCCGCAGGATCAGCGCCGAGGTGGCGGGCAGGATGTAGCCGGGCTGGGCCGTGGAGAGCGCCACCTCGGCCCCTTCCACCTGTCGCTCCCCCGCGTCCCCCCTCAGCTGTGAGACGGCCTCGGCGATGTGGTTGACGCCGTGCACGTACCCCTCCGACAGGAACCCGCCGTGCGTGTTCACCGGCAGCTCACCACCCGGCGCGACGGCACCCGAGGCGACGTACGGGCCGCCCTCGCCCTTGGCGCAGAAGCCGTAGTCCTCCAGCTGCACGATCACCGAGTAGGTGAAGCAGTCGTAGATCTCGGCCACGTCGACGTCGGCGGGCCCGATGCCCGCCTGGCGGTACAGGCGCGGGGCCAGTTCGGCCGCGCTGGTCACCGTGGTGTCCGCCCGGCCGCCGGACAGGAAGGAGTCACCGCCTCCCCACGCGGCGGCGGAGATGAGCACCGGCGGCCTGCGCAGGTCGGCGGCCCGCTCGGCGCTCGTGACGACGAGCGCGCAGGCGCCGTCGGTCTCCAGGCAGCAGTCGAGCAGTCGGAACGGCTCGGCGATCCACCGGCTCGCCAGGTAGTCGTCCAGGGTGATCGGGGTGCGCATGAGCGCCCGGGGGTTCTTGGCCGCGTTGGCGCGCTGGACGACCGCCAGCGCGCCGAAGTGCTCGGGACGGGTGCCGTACCTCGACATGTGGGCGCGGGCGAACATCGCGTACTGCTGCGGCGGCGCGAAGTAGCCGTACGGCGCCTGGTACTGGACCTCGGGGCTGACCGGCAACCCCCGGCCGGTCCCGCCCATCCGGAACTCCGAGCGCGCGTTGATCGCCCGGTAGCAGACGACGGTCTCGGCGACGCCCGCCGCGACCGCGAGCGCCGCCTGGCCGACCACCGAGTGGGAGACGCTGCCGCCGCCGAACTGGTCGAGGTACCAGGAGGGCTCGTGGATGCCGAGCGCGGGACCGACCAGACAGGGCGCGGCGGAGTCGCCGACCCGGTGGGTGGCGATGCCGTCGACGTCGTCGGCGGTCAGGCCCGCGTCGTCCAAAGCCGCCAGCACGGCCTCGCAGGCCAGGGTGAGGGTGCTGACCCCGGAATCCTTGGAGAACCGGGTGTACCCGACGCCCGCGACGGCCGTGCGGTCCCGGAAACCACCCACGTACGAGCCTCCGATCTCAAGCAAGCGCTTGGCCAGAGGCTAGGTCGGGCGAATCGCGGATGTCAACGACGGGCGCACACCGCCGACGGCGGCCGGGGACTTTTTCCGGCACTCCCCTACAATCCAAGCAAGCGCTTGGTAAGATAGCGCCAGACGGTGCAGGACGCCGTCCGCCGCCGAACCCCCTCGGAGGCCGATCGGGCGCGATTGAGGAGGCGAGTAGCACCATGAGCACTCACGCGGCCCGGCTGCTGGAGACCGCCGACCACCCCCGCGCCACCTTGGCCGGGCGCGGCACCACCGCCAACGGAGTCGCCATGCAGAGTGGCCTTTCGCAGGGCCCGTCCAACGGAGCCGAGAGACCTGAGATCAACGGGGCCACGCACCAGGGCGGCGCCGTGGACGGCCGGTGGTTCCGCTCCGTGCTCGGCCACTTCGCCACCGGCGTGGTGGCCATCACCGCCATCGACCCCGACACCGGCGAGCCGTGCGGCCTGGCGGCCAACTCCTTCACCTCGGTGTCACTGGACCCGCCGCTGGTGGCCTTCTGCGTGGCCCACAGCAGCACGAGCTGGCCGCGCCTGCGCGCCGCCGGAACCCAGACGATCAACGTGCTCGCCGAGCACCAGCAACCGGTCTGCGCCGCGCTCGCCGGCCGGGGCGGCGACAAGTTCGCCGGGCTCGACTGGACGGTCTCCCCGGGTGGCAACCCGGTGATCGAGGAGAGCCTGGCCTGGATCGACTGCTCGATCGAGGCGGAGCATCCCGCGGGCGACCACGTCATCGTCGTCGCCAGGGTCCACCGGCTCGGTGTCCACGGCGACGGCGGCCCGCTGCTCTTCTTCAGGGGCGGCTACGGCCGTTTCCACGCCTGACGTCCCCAAGCCGGAGGTATTCCATGACCCTGCGCGAGGAGGCACGCTCCTGGCTGGAGGAGAACCTCACGGGCGAGTTCGCGCACGCCCGGGGACTGGGCGGGCCCGGCCGCGAGCACGAGGGGCACGAGGTCCGGCTCGCCTGGGAGCGGCGGCTGGGCGAGGCCGGGTGGACCTGCCTGGGCTGGCCCAGGGAGTACGGAGGCCGGGACGCCACTCTGGAGGACCAGGTCGCCTTCCACGAGGAGTACGCCCGTGCCGCCGCCCCGGCGAGGGTCGGGCACATCGGCGAGGGACTGATCGGGCCGACCATCCTGGAGCACGGCACCGAGGAGCAGCGGCGGCGCTTCCTGCCGCCCATCCAGCGTGGCGAGGAGCTGTGGTGCCAGGGCTACTCGGAGCCGGAGGCGGGCTCCGACCTGGCAGGCGTCCAGACACGGGCGCGCCTGGACGACGGCGAGTGGGTCATCACCGGCCAGAAGGTGTGGACCTCGCTGGCCCACGTGGCCGACTGGTGCTTCGTGCTCGCCAGGACCGAGCCCGGCTCGGCACGCCACCGCGGCCTGTCCTACCTGCTGGTCCCGATGGACCAGCCGGGGATCGAGGTACGGCCCATCCTCCAGATGACCGGCACCAGCGAGTTCAACGAGGTCTTCCTCGACGGCGCCCGCACCGCGGCGGGCAACATCCTGGGCGCTCCCGGCGAGGGCTGGCGGATCGCGATGGCCACCCTCGGCTACGAGCGCGGCGCCTCCACCCTGGGCCAGCAGATCGGCTTCCAGCGGGAGTTCGCGGAGGTGGTGGCCACCGCCAGGCGCACCGGGGCCGCCGAGGACCCGGTGCTCCGCGACCGGCTGGTGCGCTCGTGGCTGGAGCTGGACATCATGCGGCTCAACGCGTTGCGCACCATGACCTCACTGTCGGCGGGCGAACCGGGACCCGAGGTGTCGATCGGCAAGCTGTACTGGTCGGAGTGGCACCGGCGGCTGGGCGAGCTGGCCCAGGCCGTCCAGGGGCGCGCGGGCCTGGTCGCCGACGCCCCGCCGTACGACCTCAACGCGCTGCAGCGGCTCTACCTGTTCAGCCGCGCCGACACCATCTACGCCGGGTCCAGCGAGATCCAGCGCAACATCATCGCCGAGCGCACCCTGGGCCTGCCCAAGGGCTGAGACACGACCACCGGAACGGAGCCCGCATGGCGACACCTCCCCCCTACCCCCGCGCCCACGGCCTGCTTGACGGAAAGGTCGTCCTGGTCACGGCGGCGGCCGGGACGGGCATCGGGTACGCCACCGCCAGGCGCTGCGCCGAGGAGGGCGCGACCGTGGTCGTCTCCGACCGGCACGAGCGGCGCCTCGGCGAGGCCGCCGAGGCGCTGGCCGAGCTGAGTGGGGTCAAGCCGCTCGCGGTGCCCTGCGACGTCACCTCCGAGGCCGAGGTGCGCGCCATGTTCGACGCGGTGACCGAGGCGCACGGACGGGTGGACGTGGTGGTCAACAACGCGGGCCTGGGCGGTACGGCGCGGCTGGTGGAGATGACCGACGAGCAGTGGGACGCCGTCCTGGGGGTGACCCTCACCGGCACGATGCGCTGTACCAGGGCCGCCCTGCGGCTGATGGTCCCCCAGGGTTCCGGAGTGATCGTCAACAACTCCTCGGTGATCGGCTGGCGCGCCCAGGAGGGCCAGTCGCACTACGCGGCCGCCAAGGCCGGGGTGATGGCCCTGACCAGGTGCGCCGCCCTGGAGGCCGCCCCGCACGGCATCCGGGTCAACGCGGTGGCCCCCTCACTGGTCATGCACCCCTTCCTGGCCAAGGTCACCACCGACGAGCTACTCGCCGAACTGACCTCCCGCGAGGCCTTCGGCCGCTCGGCGGAACCGTGGGAGGTGGCCAACGTGATCGTCTTCCTGGCGAGCGAGTACTCCACGTACATGACCGGCGAGGTCGTCTCGGTCTCCAACCGGCACCCCTAGGGAGGCGCCGGGTCGTACGACGTACGCGGACCTCCGTGAAACGCCGCGACTCCCGCAGAAAGGCGGAGAGCCTCGCGAAGGACGACAATTGCCCCCATGCGCTTCGGGATCCTGGGCACCACGCGGGTGTGGCACGACGACGGCGGCGAGGTGGGCGTCGGCGGGCCCGCCCTGCGGGCGCTGCTGGGCCTGCTGCTCGCCCGTGCCGGGGAGGTGGTGACCGCCGATCTCCTGGTCGACGACCTCTACGGCGCACGACCCCGGGACGGGGCGGCGCACGCCCTGCAGTCGCAGGTCTCCCGGCTCCGCCGGCTGCTGGGGCCCCAGGTCGAGATCGAGGCCGTCTCCTCGGGCTACCGGCTCTCGGTCGGCCCCGGCGATCTCGACGCCCACCGCTTCGAACGGCTCGCCGGCGAGGGACGTCAGGCCCTGTGCGACGGAGACCCGGCGGGAGCGGCCCTGCTGCTGCGGGAGGCCCTGGACCTGTGGCGGGGGCCCGCGCTCGCCGACGCCGCGGACGCCGCCTCCGTGCAGGCCCTGGTCCTGCGGCTTCAGGAGCGCAGGCTCGGCGCCCTGGAGGACCGGATCGAGGCCGACCTGCGGCGGGGCGAGCACCGGGCCGCGGTGCCCGAGTTGCAGGAGCTGGCCGCCCGCCATCCGCTGCGGGAAAGACTCCGCGTCCTGCTCATGCGCGCCCTGCAGGCGGGCGGCAGGCAGGCGGAGGCCCTGCTCGCCTTCGAGGAGACCCGGCGGCTGCTGGCCGACGAGCTCGGCGCGGATCCCTCGGCCGAGCTGGCGGCCGTCCACCAGGAGCTGCTGCGGGGCGAGCGGCCGTTCGAGCCGCCCGCGCCACCGGCGCAGCTGACCAGCTTCGTGGGCCGCGCGGAGGATCTGGCCGAGGTCACCCGGCTGCTCGGTACCGCGCGCCTGGTCACCCTGGTCGGCCCCGGTGGGGCGGGCAAGACCAGGCTGGCGATCGAGGTGGCGAGTCGCCTGCCGGACGTCTGCTACGTCGAGCTCGCACCGCTGCCTGACGGGCGGCGGCTACCGCAGGCCCTGCTCGCCGCGCTCGGCCTGCGCGAGAGCGGACTGCTCGCCATGCCCGCCGGGGCTGACCCCGTCTCCCGGCTGCTCGCGGCGCTGGCCGGCCGGCCGCTGCTGCTCGTCCTCGACAACTGCGAGCACGTCGTCGAGGCGGCCGCCAAGCTGGCCGCACGGCTGCTCGCCGGCTGCCCCGAGCTGCGCGTCCTGGCGACGAGCCGGGAGCCGCTCGGCATCACCGGCGAGAACCTGTGGCCGGTCCGGCCGCTCGCCCCCTCCCTCGCCGCGCGGCTGTTCACCGACCGGGCCTCGGCGGTGGAGTTGGAGATGTCCATCGACGGGCCGGTGTCCTCGATCACCACGTCCTTGC
>NZ_JBEXUE010000345.1:0-10945 GCF_040614275.1 Streptosporangium sp. NPDC006013 | reverse complement strand
CTCGCGCACGAAGCGTCTGGTCAGTTCCTCGTCGCTCCGGCCGTCGGGCAGCTTGTCGACCCTGATGAACTTGATGGCGATCGGCCGGTCGAGGCGCTTGTCGTAGCCGAACCAGACCTCGCCCATTCCTCCCGAGCGACGCGACAGGGGGTCCAGCTCGTAGCGGGCCCCGATGATCGTCCGCCTGCTCAAAGCCGCCCGCCTTCCAGAGATGTCGTGAATCCTCGGAATCTTCCGAGGAGACGCATAGGTTGATCGGCCGGACCACGGCTCGCGTTCCAACGAATGAGTGATTTCGTCGCCCAAAGGTGAACGATGTTCAGAAAAACAACAGATCGACGGCAGCCGAGGCGCCGGGGGCGGTCACCGTCAGCTCGACCTGGAACAGCCTGCCGCGCGGCGGTTCCTCGGTCTCGCGAGCAGGTCCAGCCGAACGAGTTCCTCGAACGCGTCACGGAACCGAAAGGACGCGCCCTGCTCGAATGCCTGAGGAGTGTCCAGATCAGTGGTCGTCTGTTGGTTTTCAACCGATTCGGCGGCAATTTCGGGCGACAAATTAAGCCCCTGCCGCTTGTCCCCTAGGTCCAAAAACAGGTCTTTCTGGTCGTTTACCACGCCCGCCGACACCTCTCGCAGAGCACACGCCTTAGCCCTTTACCGAAGCAAACTTAGCCCCGTTTTGGCATGGCCCTCAATGTCAAAGCAGACACAGATCACTTTAACGGATATATGAGGATATTTTCCACCAGATATTCTCGGCCCCCTGCCGCCGACCCGGTTTGGCGACAGCCTGTTATCAGCGAGCGCCACACGTTACCGAGCTCCGATACGGTCTTCCCCGGCATCGATATCGACCGTCCACCACCATCGAAGGCGGACGAGGTTCACCGGTCGCCGGAGTCGAAGAATCACGGCAGGTCTCCCAAGCCGCTTCAGCGCTCTCGGCCAACCCCCGCCCCCGGTACCGTCCACCTGGAGGACTTGGTTATTTCAGGTAGGTGACGGAATGTCACCTGTTCCTACCCGGGCAGACCTCGCCTCTCACTCTCACCTCAACCTCAGAAGCGTCAGGAAAATCATGACAAACATCATCACCGAACTCCTCGATCGACGTGAGATACAAAAGTATCTATCCGGCGTCGCAGACGTCGAGAAGAGCTGGGTTCTTAATGGGATCCCCACCGATGCGGAAGGCTGGGCTGGCACCGTTGACGATGGGATCGCGATCGACGAGATCGAAAGCGAAAGATGCATGATCAAATACGAACTCTGGGACAGTCCACCACCTGTTCTCGACACCTGGGAAAGGACCTGGTCCGGAAGCGTGCGTCTGACCTCTGGAAGAATTAACTCCATTGAACAATATTCCGGAGATGTGTCCTACGGTGAGGAGTTCAACCTCGGCAGAGAGAACAGCACCTGGCAGGTCAGAATCCACCGCAAGGCTCTCGGCCACGAAGAGTTCACTCCAAACATCATCAGCTTCACTCTGCTCAAGCTCCAATTCTGGCTGGACCACTGAACACCGATCCGAGGAGCGTTATGACCGGTTCCGGGTCGGCAGGATGGTTTGGCATCAGCGCGCGTGGCTGGGCTGATCTCGATGTGATCCGCACCAGGCTGGAAGCCGGTGCCGACCCGAACTCGGGCGCCTACTCCTTCGGCGGCTACGACGGAAAGCCGTTGCACCTCGCGGCCCTGGACGATCCGTGGTCCGACCCCGACGGCAACCTGGGGATCGTCGGGGTCACCGACGTTCCCGGCGGATGCGTCGTCACCCAGCCATGGGGATACGTCCCCTCCACCCCCGAAGTGACCTTGCCGCTGTCCGTGGGAACGGTCTGCCACAGCATGTTCGCCAACCCCAAGAGCGGCAGCCAAGGGGCCGTGAGCCGCGACGGCGTCCTTGAGGACTCGGACACACATCCCGGCGGCGGCGACGCCGGTGGACACCTGACGGGCGAAGAGATTCTCGTCGAGTACCTTTACCAGGGCCAGGCCGAGGCCTACTGCTGCGCCGCGGCGGGACTGCGACCGCCCGACGCGCGAGCCGTCGTCGGTCCGCCGGATCTGTGGTTGCGGCTGCCGGAACGAGACCGCTGATCCCCGTCTACACCTGTCTCAGCGGTGATGGGCCGGGTGCGGAGTCGTACGCGTCGCGGGCTTCGAGGAGCGCGGGGAGATGTTCCCCGCTCCAGGCGCGTGCGGCCGCGATGAGGGTCAGCAGGCTGCGCCCCAGCGCTGTCAGCTCGTACTCGACCCGGGGTGGGTTCTCGTCGTACGCGGTGCGGGTGACCAGACCGTCGCGTTCCATCGCCCGCAGGGTCTGGGTGAGCACTTTCGGGGTGATGCCGCGCAACGGTCCCCGCAGTTCGTTGAACCGCCGCCGGCCACCTTCGAGACAGAGCACGACCATCGCGGTCCACTTGTCGCCGATCCGTATCGGCATGGCGCTGGACGGGCACACGGGGTCGAACATCTGCGGGTCCAGGGGTTCGACCATGAACGCGAGGCTATCCCAGTATCTTTGAGGTAACCAGTATCTCCTGGATACCGTTCTGTCCGGCGGCGACATAAGCGACCAGACAGGAGCGACATGAGCGGCATCGTCATCTTCGGAGCGGGGGGCCGGGCGGGGCGGGCGATCACGGCTGAGGCACGTGGGCGCGGACATCACGTCACGGCCGTGGTCCGGGATCCGGACAGGTACCGCGACATTCAGGCGGATGGCGTCCACGTGGTGCGGGGTGACGTCACGGACGTGGCGGCGATCTCCTCGATCGCGCCCGGCCATGCTGCCGCGGTTCAGGCGGTGAGTCCGTTCTCCGGCCCGGAGCAGGGCTTCGCCGGCCTCGACCCGCAGTTCTTCGTGAAGGCGGCCGACGCCCTGCTGCACGGCCTGGCAGAAGCGCGCGTGCCCAGGCTCGTTCTGGTCGGACTGTTCGCGAACCTCCACGACGCCCACGGGCATCTGGTGATGGACGATCCCTCGGTCTTCCCGGCTGAGATCCGGCCGTTCGCCCTCGCGCACACGGCCGGCCTGGACCGGCTCCGGGCGGCTGGGAACACGACGGTCGACTGGCTCATGCTGACCCCGCCCGCGCTGCTGGAGTCGACGGGTCCCCGGACCGGCCGCTACCGGATCGGGGGAGAGACCGTGCCGCAATCGGCATCCGCGCAGCTGTCCTACGCGGACCTCGCGGTGGCGGCGATCGACGAGATCGACACACCACGGCACCACCGCACCCGCGTCTCCATCTTCGACTGAGCCGGACACGGCCCTCTCCCGACGAGCAACCAGAAGCCGCTGAAACGAGGCCGTACATCACGGCCGCGGACGCAACCAGGCTGGGCCCACTACCGACGCCTTAGGCGGCAGGGTCCACCGGGGGCACCAGAGCTCGCAGGTCTCCGCTCCGCGACCGCGGTGCGGGGCCCGGGGATGGCCACCACCGCTGTCAACCCGCCGAGCGGCCGGATCAGTCCACCTGCTCCGGCGCGAAGTAGTCACGCAGCAGGGCGATCTTCCCGTCGCGAAGGCGGAAGATCTGTACCAGCGACATGGTCGTGGCTCCCGCGGGCCCGTCGAAGACGGTATCGATCTCGGCGATGAACACATCCGGGTCAGCGGTGCCGTGCAGCACGTACCGGGAGGTGTCCACGTTCACCGTGCGGTCGGTATCCACCGGCCGCACGTAGTACGCGGCCATTCCATTGCGTATCGCCTCGCGCCCCTCCAGGCGCCTCGGAAAGGCGCGGCCGGCCGGAACGAGCGGCGCCTCGAAGACGCCGTCCGCGGTGAACATCTCGGCCAGCGCGGCGGCGTTCCGGGTCATCCCGGCCCAGATATAACGCTCGAAGATCTCCTGCGGAGCTGAGGACACCGCGAACTCCTTCGCTTGGGGACGCAGAAAGCTATACCCCACGTCAAGCCTGCCGCGCTCCCAGCGGGCGGCGAAACCGTCCGACACCGTCTGAACGCCAAGGCGTCCCCCTCGGAGAAGGCGGGTACCTGGCCTCGGATCACCCCGTACAGGGAAGTGATGCGGTTCGGTGGCAATTTCGGAAATGCCAGGAAGCTCATGGCAAAAGTCATCACCGAACTCCTCGATCGACGCGAGATAGAAAAGTATCTGGCATCGCCCTTCCCGTCTGGCAGTCGGAGAAGAGGGCCTCGGCGTTGGTCAAGTGATCGAAACGGTGGTCTTGGTGAGCCGCTCCGAGATCTGCCAGGTGCGCTCGGCGTCGTCCGTGCTGCGTAGTCGGGAGTACATCCGTTGTTCGGCGGGTGGGCCGCCGAGGTTGCCGAGGCCCCTGGGTCCATAGAGGGCGCCGGGCTTGGCGTCGGGGTCGGTCGCGGCCATGAGCGCGGGCAGCATCGCGGTCTCGACGGTGCCGACGAGAATGCCGCGGGCCGAGAGCGCGCGGATCAGGCGGACGCCGCTGGTGTCTTTGTCGCGGCTGAGCTCGGGGCGGGCGGCGAGGAGGCTGGTGGGGGCTATTCCGGGGTGGGAGAGGTTGCTGGTGATACCCCATCCGTAGGTCTTGCTGCGGCGGTCCAGTTCGAGACCGAAGAGCCCGAATGCGATCTTGGACTGCCGGTAGGCGCGCATGGCGTTGTAGCCGCGTTCCCAGTTCAGGTCGTCCCAGTTGATGGCGCCGCGGTTCGCGGCGATGCTGACCTGCGATGTGACGCGGGCGTGGCCGGCCCGCAGCAGCGGGAGAATGTGGCCGACGAGGGCGAAGTGGCCGAGGTGGTTGGTGCCGAATTGGAGTTCGAAGCCGTCCGCTGTGCTCTGCCGGCTCGGCGGGGTCATCACGCCTGCGTTGTTGATCAGGATGTGGATGGGCTGACCCTCCTCGCGGAGAGCGTCTCCGAGGGCCTCGACCGACTTGAGCGACGACAGGTCGAGACTGCGCAGCGAGACCTTCGCGTTCGGGAGGCTCTGGCGAATCCCGGCGATCGCGTTCTCGCCCTTGCGGGGATTGCGGACGGGCATGAGGACGTCTGCGCCGGCTGCGGCGAGTCGCGCGGCCATTCCCAGTCCCATTCCGTCGCTGGCCCCGGTGATGAGCGCGCGCTTTCCGGACAGGTCCGGAATGGTGATGTCGATTGCTTGACGCGACATTGCTCTGCTCCTTGTGTTGTCGTCTCGGATCCACGGTCCCGGACGCCACGTGGACGTTCCAGGGACTGCCGATCCACGGATGCGGACTCATCCGCTCGATCCCCTGATCGGAGAGGGGGATCAACGGTCCGTGGTTGCCGTCGCGCGAGGACGGTAGAAACGAAGCAGCACCGCGAGTGGAGGGAATGTCGTGATCGATCGCGCCGGGCTGGCGGAGTTCCTCCGAAGTCGTCGGGAGGTGCTGCAACCCGAGGACGTCGGCCTCCCGCGCGGTCCCCGTCGCAGGACGAACGGGCTACGGCGCGAGGAAGTCGCGACGCTGTGCCACATGTCGACCGACTACTACTCCCGCCTTGAGCAGGAACGCGGACCGCGGCCGTCGAACCAGATGCTCGCCTCGATCGCCCAGGGCCTGCACCTCTCGCTCGACGAGCGAGACCATCTGTTCCGCCTCGCGGGACAGAACCCGCCCGCCCGCGGCGGAGTCGGCGAGCACATCAGCCCCGGCCTGCTGCGCATTTTCGACCGCCTGAACGACACTCCCGCGGAGATCGTCACCGAGCTCGGCGAGACCCTGCGGCAGACCTCGACGGGCGTCGCACTCACCGGCGACGCGACCCGATACACCGGGCCCGCCCGCAGCCTGGGGTACCGGTGGTTCACCGATCCAACAGTCCGGGAGCTCTACGCGCCAGAAGAACATCCGTTCCTCACCCGGATGTTCGCCTCGGGGCTGCGCGAGATCGTCACCCTCCGCGGCCCCGGATCCCGAGCCGCACACCTCGCCGACCTGCTCCTCGCCCACAGCGACGAGTTCCGGCGCGTGTGGGACGCCCACGAGATCGGGATACGCCCCCACACGGTCAAGCACTTCATCCACCCCGAAGTCGGAGCCCTGGAGCTGACCTGCCAGAGACTGGTCGACCCCGACCAGGCCCACTCGCTGCTCGTCTACACCGCCATTCCCGGCAGCGAGAGCCACGACAAGCTGAACCTGCTGTCCGTCATCGGCCCCCAGACCCTTCACTGAAGTAGTCGCGCCCCGATCCCGGCGGACGGTTCGCTACGGGACGGCGCCGACATCCGCAGGCGGCGCGGACACCGGCAGATCTCTTCACACATGTAGTTAGAACATAAGGAGATGATGTCGAGGAGAGCATCGACGCCGCCTTGACCCTGATCGGCCGAATAACCGGACATCCCATCGATCGCGACTGGATCGAGGCCCGCCACACGTTCCACGTGATTCCCCGAGACGCGTGGGCCTTCCAGTCGTAGGCACGGGACGTCGCGGCCCGCAAGGTCTACGCTGCGCCCCATCTCTCATTCTCACCCCGAACTCGGAAGTGTTAAGAAGATCATGAGCAGCATCGTCACCGAGCTCCTCGATCGGCGCGAGATACCGAAGTATCTGTCCGGCGTCGCAGATGTCGAGAAGGACTGGAATCTCGATGAGATCCCCACCGACACGGAAGGCTGGATCGGCACAGGCGACGACGGGATCGTGATCGACGAGATCGGCAGCGAAAGATGTCTGATCAAATACGAACTCTGGGACGGACCGCCACCTTCTCTCGACACCTGGGACAGGACCTGGTCCGGAAGCGTGCAGCTGACCTCCGGAAAGATTCAATCCGTTGACCAATATTCCGGGGGTGTGTCCTACGGCACAGAATTCGACCTCGGTAGAGAGAACAACCTCTGGCAACTCAGAGTCCACCGCAAGGCTCTCGGCCACGAAGAGTTCACGCCGGACATCATCGGCTTCACTCTGCTCAAGCTCCAATTCTGGCTGGACCACTGAGATGGGCTCGACGGAAACAGCCTGAGCTCTCGGAGAGAGGATGGGGACACGAGCGCGATTCCTGCGACGATCTTCGGATTCGAGACCTGGAAGATCAGCAGAAGTCGCGCTTTTTTGTGCTCCACCTGGCCAAACGCTCAACGTTGCCATAGCGCATCAGAACCCGGGAACGCCGGGCCCTGGCACCCGGCTGGTTCAGTAGGCGGTGAAACCGTCCGTCGCGGTGCGGCAGAAATCGCGGAAGCGAGTCAGCCACGCGACCGTCGCGGAATAGTTGCGTCCGAGGTCGTCGCGGTAGAACTCGTAGGTGTCGGGTTCCGTGACGATCGATCCGCCCAGGAGGACTCGGCCTTCGGCGGGAGCGGTCGCCAGGTAGGTGTCCAAGAACGTGGCGATCCGCTGGGCCTGCTCGCCGGTCAGTTCCACGGCGATGTTGTAACCCAGCATTTCGGTCGTGTCGGCGTCGAGGAGGCCGGATCTCTCCAGTAGTTCCAGGGTCGGTCGCCAGTTCCACGCGTTGACGTCAAGCGACTCGCCGCCCGGAGTTTCGAGCGTCCAGGACATCGGCCCATCCTATCCAGACGTCAGGTGGACGTACGAGACGGCGAGGAGGAGGCCAAAGCCACCCATCTTCGGGCCGCACGTGCCCGGAGCTCGCCAGGATCTCCCCGGTACGCGGGGCGACCGCGAGGCCGTCCACTGGTGCGGGCCGGAGTCCGAGGCGTCCGGGCACCAGCGGAAGACCGGCAGAAGCGGCGTCAGGGGCCGGAGGTAGCGGGGAAGACGACATCGCACGGCCAGATCGGATCAGATCGGTCATGCCCAAGGCAATGAGGTGATCTCAGCGACTTTTATTTCAGGCAGCCGTGTTCGAAATGAGGGAGAACGACGAGTGCGGTTTTGACGATGTCGCCGACTTTGCTGGGCCGGCGGTGATGCACTGGAGGGTGCACCGGTGTTGTCCGAGCAAGGCGAAGCCTCATTCTCCCAGGCAGCGCAGGAGCGCGTTGCGGGTGTCAAGATCGAGACATCGCCCGTCAGAGGGTTGTTCGCCCGGGGTGAGAATGCCGGCGCCGTCGTAGCCTCCATGACACCTCGCCGCAGCGGACCCGGACCTACTCCGCATGTCAGGGTTCTCCAGAGATCAGGTGTCCACCAAACCGGGTCAACTTCAGTGTCGAAAGTGGATCCTGGGCTGTGAATGATCACGGTTCATGGGTCGGGGAGATCTCACGGACGAGCAGTGGGCGGTCCTGGAGCCGTTGTTGCCGAAGGGTGCCAGGACGGGGCGGCCACCCGTCCGGCCTCGGCGGCAGCTGATCGACGGCATACGGTTTCGTGTCCGGACCGGAGTTCCGTGGCGGGACGTCCCCGTCGAATACGGACCGTGGAACCGGGTCTACGACCTGTTCCGCCGATGGCAGCGGAACGGCACCTGGCACCGGATACTCACCCAACTCCAGTCCCTGGCCGACGCGAAAGGCGCGATCACATGGGACCTGAGCGTCGACTCCACGGTATGCCGCGCCCATCAGCACGGGGCCGGGGCCCGCAAGCAGGGTGACTCACAGAAGGAACCACCAGGCGGCATCTTCACCGAGCCTGGTGATCACGGGCTGGGACGCTCGCGCGGCGGGTTCACCACCAAACTGCACCTGGCCGTCGAGCAGGGCCAAAAGCCCATGTCGATCGTGGTGACCGCTGGGCAGCGCGGGGACTCGCCGCAGTTCGAACCCGTCTTGGAGAAGATCCGCGTGCCCCGCATCGGGCCGGGGCGGCCACGTGTCCGTCCCCATCGGGTCCGCGCCGACAAGGCATACGCCTCCCGCAGAAACCGCGCCTACCTGCGTCGCCGCGGAATCCGCTGCACCATCCCCGACAAAGCCGACCAGGCGCGCAACCGCCAGAAGCTCGGCTCCCGCGGCGGCCGACCACCGCATTTCGACCCAGCCGACTACCGCGAGCGTCACGCGGTCGAGTGCGGGATCAACCGCCTCAAGAGGCACCGCGCCGTCGCCACGCGATACGACAAGCTGGCGGTCCGCTACGAGGCGACCGTCCTCATCGCTGCCATCAACGAGTGGCTGTGATCAGCACCTCCACAGGGGTCCTATGCGACCCTGACCACGTACTTGCCCTGGACACCGCCCGCCTCCAGCGCCCGGTGTGCCGCTGCTGTCTCCTCCAGGGGGAAGACCGTGTCCACCGCGGGGCTCAGCTTGCCCTCGACCACATGGCGGGCGAGGTCGTCGAAGTCCGCCCGCGTGGGGTTGCCGCTGAAGAAGCGCACCCGGCCGTGTCCGTGGACCGTGCTGGCCGCGAGGTAGCCGAGCGACGCAGCGGGCCGTTTCAGGTCGAAGGCGATGGTGACCATGCGCCCGCCGGAATTCAGTAGGCGCCGGAAGGCCCGCAGGTCGGTCCCCACGGTGTCCAGGACCACGTCGAAGCGGCCCAGTTCCGCCGGCCGCACGGTCCGGTGGTCGACAGCCTTGTGCGCGCCGAGCCCGAGGACGAAGTCGAGGTTGGCTGCGCGGGCGAGGGCCGTGACCTCGGCGCCGTACGCCCGTCCGAGCTGGACGGCGGCGTTGCCGACACCGCCCGCCGCGCCCCGGACGAGGAGTCGTTCGCCGGGGCGCAGCCCGGCTTTGTCCCGCAGCGCGGTGATGGCCGTGGTGGCCACCGGCAGCGCGGCGGCGTCCACCAGGTCAAGGCCGTCGGGGAGCCGACCGACCTGTTCGGCGGGCACGGTCACGTACTCGGCGGCGCTGCCGAACCCGGAGGTGCGGCCCAAGACCCCCCATACGCGGTCGCCGGCCGCGAACCGTGTGACTCCGGCACCCAGTGCGGCGACCTCGCCGGTGAAGTCCAAGCCGATGCGCTTGGGGAATTTCCGGCCGGTCAGGAGACGGAGACGGCCGGCACGGGCTGCCAGTTCGCCGCCGTTGACGCTGAACGCGCGCACCTTCACAAGGACCTCGCCGTGGGCCGGCTCGGGGCGTGGCACGCGGCCCGCGTAGAGCACATCGGGGCCACCGTAGCGGTCGTAGAGCACTGCCTTCATCATGCGGTCGTTCATCGTTCTGCCTTTGCCGCCGGGGGCCGTACAGGGGTCTGGCATCGACCGTAAGCTCTTAAATGGACGCAATCGTCCGTTTGGACCGAAAGCGAGAGACAGTGATAGCGGAATCCTCTCGGATCACAGCCCGGGACGGGGTGCGGGCGGACGCCCGGCGCAACCGGGAGCGCATCCTCGTCGCCGCCCGTGCGGTCTTTGCGGAGCACGGGATCGATGCCCCGATGGCGACCGTGGCCCGTCGGGCCGGGGTCGGCGTGGCGACGCTGTACCGGCATTTCCCGACCCGGGACGCTCTGGTGCGGGGCGCGTTCGCGCAGCAGATGGAGACCTGCGCGCGGGCACTCACCGAGGCTCTGGCCGCCCCTGACCCGTGGCAGGGCTTCCAGCAGTTGGTTGAGACGGTCTGCGCTTTGCAACGGGAGGAACGCGGGTTCTCAGCTGCGTTCGTCGCGGCCTTCCCGGAAAGCACGTCGGAACACGCGCAGTCCCGGCAACGAGCCGAGCGGGACTTCACGACCCTGGTACGCAGGGCCCAGGCGTCGGGCGCGCTGCGGGCCGATTTTCACCCTTCCGACCTCGCCGTGGTCCTGTTGGCACACTGCGGTCTGGTGACCGCCCTACCGGATGATGGTGCAGCGTCCCGGCGCCTGGTGGCCTATCTGCTCCAGTCGTTCCGGACCGACACGGCCAAGAAACCGCTGCCTCCGCCGACTGCGCTGACACTGCGCAGCCTCCCGATTGCAACTGACAGTTCCCAGGGGCAGCGGCCCCCCAGAGCCTGACATGAAACGGTACCTGCCGCAGGGCACGTCCAGTCCGACAACTCCACTTTCGCAACAGGCCCTAGAAGCCCACTGAAGATCTTGGTGTGATGCCCCCGGGGGTCTGTGATGTCCCCGGTGGGGGCGCCAGCATGGCCGTGGCGTTCCTATACCG
>NZ_JBEXUE010000344.1:0-10958 GCF_040614275.1 Streptosporangium sp. NPDC006013 | reverse complement strand
GATGCCTCCATGGAGGCATCGGCGGGCTGGTGGTTCCGGGCACGCCGCGTGACTCGCTGTTCATCCTGGACGCCATCCACAACCTGGACGGCAGCCCGAAGCCGCGGAAGGTGGCGTGATGGTCCGGCAGATCCACGCCGGCGACTGCCCCGACTTCATCGCCCAGCACGAGCGGCTCATGGAAGGCGCCGCCTCACTTGCCGGGCTCGGTGGGGGTTACTTGACGTCAAGGATCTGCCGGTAGAGCTGGCGGGCTCGTTCAAGGTTGCCTGCGCTGAGTTCCAGGTCGCCCAAGCCTTTGAGCGCCTGGGCCGCCGCGTCGGGGTCGCCGGTCTCGGTGGCCTGCCGGTACGGCTGGCGGGCTTCCTCCAGATTCCTGGCCTCCATCTCGCTTAGGCTGATGAGCGCTCCGACGCGTTCCTGTTCTAGCAGGGAGCCATCGAGTGGTGCCCTCAGCTCGTCCGGTCGGCCGGTCCAGAAGATCGTCGAGGCTAGGCCGACTTTGGGGGGTTCTGGCCAGACAGGCGCCCACCAGGTCGGCTAAGTCCATAGAAAGGCCCGTCAGGTCAGGATCGCCATGGAGGATGCGGTACATGATCGCGTGGTCGTGGCCGTCGCCGAAGGGGCTGCGACTGGTGGCGGCGAACACCAGCATCGCCCCCAGGGAGAACACGTCGCCGGCAGGGCCGACCTCGCCGCCCCGGACCTGTTGGGAGACATGAACGCAGGAGTGCCGATCACGGCTCCCGTGGCGGTGAATGAGGTGGCGTCCAACCTGCGGGCGACGCCGAAGTCGATGACACGAGGACCGTTGGCGGCCAGGATCACGTTGCCGGGTTTGAGGTCACGGTGCACGAGTTTGCACTGGTGGATCGCGGCCAGGCCCTCGGCCAGGCCTGCCCCCAGCACACCGACCGCGGCGGGCGGCAGCGGTCCGTGTATGGCGACGGCCTGCTTCAGGGACGGGCCGGTGATGTAGTCGGTAGCCAGCCATCGCGGATCGGCGTCGGTGTCGGCGTCCACCACCTGCGCGGTGTAAAACCCGCCGACCCGCCGGGCCGCCTCCGCCTCGATCGCGAACCGGTGCCGGAACCCCTCATCGTGGGCCAGTTCTGGTCGCACCACCTTCACGGCGACCGGCCGGCCGCCCCGGGAACTGCCTAGGAACACCTGTCCCATACCGCCCCACCTAGTCGCCCTTGCAGCTGTTAGGGGCCTACCTGGCGCGGATCACCTGCCCGCAGCGGCTCCATATGCCACCCTTTCGAAAGATGCGTGCAACAAGCCCAAATCCTTTCAGGAAAAAGCTGTTTCCTGGAGAGAATTGGCGCGGCGACGGTTGGGGCGTGGGTCCCCGCGATCACGCTCGTCTGGGGCTCAGGACATGTTCCTTACTGGCACCCCTTGATCGGACACTCGGACCGTGGTTCCACGATTCCTCCTTGACAGGTATTTCGTCCTCACTATAGTAGTTGCAGAACGCAATCACTATATTGGAAGAGGAGATGATGGGCCACTTCGTTTATTCGATGCAGGTGTCCCTCGACCTGCGGATCGAGCAAGTTCCGGGGGACAACGGTGCGGGCGAGTGGCTGCGCATCGACGAGGAACTGCACCGCGAGTTCAACGCGCTGACGCAGGCGCTCGCGCTCATGGTCCAGGGCCGGGTCTACTACGAGGTCATGGAGGAGTACTGGCCACAGGCGCGCGAGGACGCGTCGCTGCCGGACTTCATGCGTGAATACGGCGAGATCTGGACCGCCAAGCCCAAGGTGCTCGTCTCCCGCACCCGCCACAGCGCCGATCACAACACCCGGGTCATCGGCGGAGACGACGCGATCGAGCAGCTCGCCGCGCTCCGGGCCGGGACCGACGGCAGCATCAGTGTGGGCGGCGCGGCGCTCGCGACGCAGCTTCTCCGGGCTGGGCTGCTCGACGAGCTGCTGCTCTGCACCCATCCGGCAATCCTCGGCTTCGGCAGGCCGCTGTTCGACGATTACGACCTGCCGATCGAGCTCGACCTGCTCGAGCAGCGATCGTTCGAGCAGGGCGTCACGATGCATCGCTACGCCATCCGGGATGTAAAGGAGGCGAGCTCGTGCTGAGGCAGGTCGCGGAGGGTGTGCTGGTCCATCAGAGCGAGTTGCTCCAGAACAACACCGTTGTCGTGCAAGGCCGGACCGGCGTGTTGCTCATCGACCCCGGGATACAAGGCTCCGAAATGACCTGCCTCGCGAACGACCTTCGCGAGTTGGGCCAGCCCGTTGTGGCAGGCTTCTCGACGCATCCTGATTGGGATCACGTGCTCTGGCACGCCGAGCTCGGCGAAGCGCCCCGTTACGGTACAGCCCGCTGTGCGGCTTATATGCGAGATCTGCGGTCGAACGCGGGCTGGAAAGCCCGCGTCGCCGAGGGGTTGCCGCCGGAAATCGCCGAGGAGATACCACTGGACCTGTTCGGCCTCATTACCGGTTTGCCTGCCGGAACTGCGCGGATTCCTTGGGATGGCCCTCAAGTCCGGATTATTGAGCATCCGGCTCATGCCCCGGGCCATGCGGCGCTGTTGATCGAGGAGCGTGGGGTTCTCGTCGCCGGCGACATGCTTTCTGATGTCCTGATTCCGATGCTCGACGACTTGAACAGCACCAATGACCCGATCGAGGAGTACCTTGTTGGGCTGCGGCTGCTCGAGGGCGTGGCGGGCGACGTTGATGCCCTCGTCCCCGGTCACGGGTCTGCCGGCGGAGCTGATCAGGTACGCGCACGGATCGAACTTGACCGCGCGTACGTGCATGCCTTGCGTGACGGCCATGCTCCCGATGACCCGCGGCTCGGCCCATCGGCTAAGCCCGGCTGGGAATGGGTAAGCGACATACACGCAGGGCAAGCCCAGAGCCTCGCCCGAAGAAGCGAGCGCGACGGGACGCCCGGCTAGCGATCGGTGTGCAACACAGCCAGTACGCGCGGGTCGCCGGTCGGGATCCGGGGCAGCGGCACGACGTTCTCCAGGTGGTCGAGCTGGTCAGCGGGGGTTGCTCTCTGCGGCGGCGAGCTGGGCGTCTGCGAGAGTCTTGTGGACGACGCCGACGGAGACCTTTACTCCGGCGGCGATGGCGCGGATGGATTCGCCACGCTTGCGGCGGTCGAGGATCGCGGCGCGTTTGTCGTCGTCGACAACGGGTCGGCGGCCGCCGACCCGGCCGAGCGGTGTTCCGTTGGGGGATCCCCTAACGGAACACCCGCGAGTGGACACCTTGGCCAAAGGGCGGCTCAGATTTCCTTGACGAGGACGATGGCGTCGGTCTGGTCGGTGGTGGCCGGGTCGAGGGGGAGGTAAGTGTGGTCGGCCGGGACGCGGGGCGTTGGCTTCCGGTCGAGGACCGCGGCAAGGCGGACGGGATCGATGACGGCGCGAGCGTCGGGGAGGGCCGACAGTAGCCCTTCGAGAGTGTCGGGCTGGGGGACGTCGGAGCCGCGGGTGCCGAAGGTGGTGGCTGCGAAGGCGTACTGCTCACCGAGGCGGGTGCCAACGATTGCCCCGGCGCTCCACCATTCCAGCGTCCGGCCCGCCAGCGGGCCCCAGCCCTCGGGCAACAGCCAGCGGCTCCTGCCTTTCTGCAGGTGGCGGTTGTGGGCGAAGGCGAGGGTGGGGCCGCGACGGGCCTCGCGGCCCACGATGGCGTCGAGGTTGTCGGCCATCATCGCATCGCGCAGACACATCAGCATGCCGACGCGGGTGGGCGCCGTGTCGGCCATGCCGGCGTGGTAGCGCAGGAGCCCCGCAGCGGTGCGGGCGTACAGGTCAGCGCGCCACCAGCCGTCAGGAGAGGTGGCGGCCGTCAGGTGAGGGGTGTGCGCGGTGAGCAGCGCGCGCAGGTCGTCGACGATCAGGCGCAGTTCCTTGGCCTCAGGGGTGCGGCCGATGGACTGGGTGGGATCCGTGGTGACGGCCGGGTTGGTCCAGCGCTCGTCGGGGCCAAACAGCTCGTCGAGGGTTTCGCGACTCCAGGCCAGGTCGAGGTGGGCGGAGAGGTAATCGTGCAGTGCGGTCAATGCTGGGCGAGGGCCGGCGGCGCCAGTCATCTCCAGGGGGCCGTCGAAACCGTAGAAGCGGAGCCGCTCCTGCGGCGGACGCTGCGCGTTGTAGGCGCGCATCCAGCGCACGAGCTCGCGGTTGGCGGGTGAGGCGCCGAGGCCATGGCTGAAGCCGCGCCTCATCGCGTCGTCGAGGGTCCCGATGCCGGCGGTGACGTACGCGTCGGCAGCCAGGGCTGCCAGGCAGTCGCTCTCCATGGCGATCGAGCGGTAACCCTCGTGTTCGACGAGGTGGCGGAAGAGCTCGTTGCGCAGCTCGGGGAAGGCTTCGACGCCGTGAGTGGGCTCGCCGAGGCCGAGCAGGCGGGTGGCGCGGGGCAGCAGTGCGGTAAGGGTACCGCCGGTGAAGGGACGCACGGCGTCCCGGATCGAGATCGTCATTCCTTCAACTGTATCGTTGAACCTTTTGTGTAAACTTTGGCGACATTTCTGGCTGCTGATGAGGACATACCTTCAAAGTAGCGGTTGCGCCCCGCCGATCTGGTAAACGAGCAGGGCGGCGGCTGCATGCGGAGTTCCGTCCACTCGACCTGAACACCGACACGCCGGACACCGATCCCGACACCTGCAGATGCAACCGACCGGGGCCCCACTCGGGTCGGCGTCACCAGGGGCAAAGTAGCTCTGCGTGACGATGGTAACGGTGCGTGATTCGCAGATATGGCCAGCTGGCCTCTGACACTGGTGGGAGGGCCTACGAGGCCGGCCTCCGGAGAGGATTTCACCGTCGTCGCCGAGCTGCTCACCGAGCACGGCTTCGTTCGGCGGGCTAACGCCGGCTACTGCAGCGTGCGCTGGACCAGCTCCCGCCCCGATCTGCCGACGCTGCGGGTAGGGATGTTGAGCGCGGCATTGATCTCAGTCAGCGATCGGGTGCCGCTGGTTGGCGGGCTATCGGCACGTCCGCTGCGAGGGCAGCGCCCTCGTGGTCCGGCGCCGCACACAGCACCCCCGGAAAGATCCGTCATCGTGCGTCGCGTATCCCGAGGATGTAGGTCGCGGTAAGCGCAACGGCACGGTCCTCATCATGTGTCAGATCTGCGAGGGCTCGTGACGCTGTGATTCCCGGGATATCCGCGAGGGCCTGTGTCAGCCGTCGACGTGCAGACGATTCAACGCTGCCGTGGGTGAGGCGATCAACGAGCCTGATGGCGATCTGATCCGCCAACGCGGGACGACTCGCCAGCGCGCTCAGGGCATCGGCTGCATCGACGTCATTCGTCCCCTCGACGACCATATCGATGAGTGTCGGGACCGCGTCGGCTACTCCACGTGCCCCGAGCGCCAGAGCCGCATACCTGCGGACCACGATGTCGGGGTTCGCGATGGCGTCCTGCAACAGTGCGGTCGCCTCACCGTGCGGAATCTCGACGATGGACTGGACGGCACGTTTCCGCACCTCGGCCACTGGTGAGCCGAGACCCTCCGCCAGCAGCGCCAATCCGCCATCGCCCGACCGCGCCAACGCCCATCGAAGGGCTCCGGCGACGTTCGGGTCCGTCTCGCTCAGCGCTGCCTCGACCAGCGCTTCCACGGGCATCGGCGCCTCGTCGACCGAGGACAAGGCCGCGCGCTGGCGCTTCCCGGCGCTCTTCGACCCCAGCGCCTGCAGGAGTGCGACGATCTGGAGGACGTCCTCCCAACCGGCGGGTTCTACGGCGTCGATCCGGCGCAGGCGTGTGAGCAGCTCCGTTTCAGCCGCGATGCGTTCTCGCGTCTGGCGGATGAGGTCGTCGACGAGCTCCGAGGGCGTGAAGCCGGGATCATCGAGCGCGCGCCCGGCTTCACGAAGCGACAACCCCAAGGACCGCAGGCTCTCGATATGGAAGATCCGCCGAACGTCCTCGCTGGAGTACTCCCGATAGCCGGCGCCGCTACGACCCGTTGGCCGCACCAGGCCGAGCGAGTCGTAATGCCTGAGCATGCGGGCGCTGACCCCGGACCGTCGTGCCACATCACCGATCAACACGGCCCATCACCCCTCCTTGCTGGTCCCGCCGAGGGCTACCACGCGCTTGGCCTCCTCGATCGCGAACTCGAATCCGGCATCCGGGTCGCGCAACAGCCGTTCCGTGGCGACCGCGTGCGCGCGCACGCGCGGGTCGAGATCCGTCATCGCAACGCTCAGCGTGGGCACGATCACCTCACCGAGCGCCACCAGCGCCCGGCTGAGGCTCAGCTGCATCTCACGTTCGCCACGCCCGAGCTGTGTCGACAACACCGCGGCCAACTCGAGCTCTTCACCTTCGGGCACGAGCACGACCGCTGCCCGCCAAGCGCTCCGCGCCACCTCATCGTCGGCGTCGGACAGAAGCGCCCGTGTGATCGCCGGCCACGCTTGCCGATCCCCGATCTTGGACAGCGTGTGCAACGCCTGGCTTCGTGCCTGCGCACGCTCCGAGCGGACTTCGTTGAGAAGCTCTGGCACCGTCATGGATGCTGAGTGGCGGGTGAGCGCCCACGTCAGCATATCGCGCACGTGAAATTCGGGTTCGATCGCGCATCGTTCGATGAGCTTGTCGATGAACCGCGGGTCAGGGGTCGTGCCGACCGCCATCGCCGCCCGCAGCCGCACTGACGAGCGGCTGTCCTCCAACCCCTGGAAAGCTCGAATAGTATCCGTGTCCTGTTTCTGCATGGTCATCGGGACCACCTCCTTGGCAACAGTGAAGACCTTGTCACCGTGTCAAGGTCAAGCGGGGTCACGCCGCGAGATCAACAGGCACCCTGGCCCACTCGGGTCCGCGTCACCGAGTGCAAGGTAGCTCTGTGTGGCGGTGGTGACGTGTGTGGTTCTCAGAAATACTCATTTCCGAGAACGAGATCAACGCGGATTAAGGCTCACGACGTGATCCTTACCGCGCCACGTAGCGCCAAAATCCGGTCCGATCCTCCCCGGAGGCCGAGCCTCATGAAGGCGGTTGTCCAGGACGCGTTGGGTGTTCCTCAACAGCGGCGGCGAGGTCTACGTCGACGACCTTCGCGCCGAGTGGCCGACTATGCCAGCGGCCGAAGTTCTCCGCCGGTGTCCTCGATCGATCGGACACGTGTCGCGGTCGGCGGGCGGAGCAGTGTGACCCCGAGCGCGAAGGTCCAGAGGGTGAACGGCTCGAGGGCGAGCCGTTCGAGAATGCCGAACCAGAGGGCGGGCAGCCGGAGGACGAAGAACACTGTGCCGACGGTGCCCACCGCTCCGACGACGAGGGAGAAGGCGGCGAGCCGGCGTCTCTCGTGGCGCAGGGCGAGGCCGAGAAATATCGGCGCCATCACGGCGGGTAGCTGAAGCAGCGCCCCGAGGCTGTGCAGGTGCAGGGCGGTGTCGGAGGGGGCGAGACCGACCAGGACTCCGCCGGCACCGGCGAGGTTCACGCCGATCAGGGCCGCAGTCGTCAGCCGGGAGCGTGGCCAGGCCCGCCGGGTCAGGATCGCGCCGACGACGGTCGTCACGCCGACGAACACGAATCCGATGTTCATCAGCGAGTGCAGCGGCGAGCAGACGAAGATCTCGCGGCCGGGGAAGGGATTCGACTGTCCGCAGCTCGTGACGCCGAGATCGCTGATGGTGTTGGCCGTCAGGGAATAGGGCTCGGGCCAGGCCAGCGCCACCACGAGCTGGATCGGGAAGTAGAGGATGGTCAGCGTCCAGGCTGCGGCGCCGAGCCGGGTGCGGTTCGTCAGGGCCGGCATGTCACTGTGCGATCGCTTGCGAGGTGCGGGCCGGAGCTCCCCGGAGCCGGGCGGCACCGAGGCAGATGATCCAGAGGTTCACGCCGATGGTCGCGCCGGCGAAGACCAGCCAGTCAGGGAGGAGGTTGACGCGCAGAGCGAGCGTGAGCCCGCCGACGACCGAGAACGCGCCGAGCGCGACGGCGGTCCAGCCGAGGACCGGGCGGGCGGTGAGCACAAGGGAGGATCCCGCCAGGATCGGGGCGAGGCCGTAGAGGATGACGACCCAGGTCAGGGCCGTTCCGACGAGCGCGGCGGGAGCGATCTCGGCGATGGCCTCGAACGTCTCCCTCGATGCGCCGGGTTCGGACCAGAGCGCCGCCAGGGCGGTCATCCCGATCCCGTCGATGGAGAACTGCACGGCCATCACCGCGGCCCCGACCAGCGCGGCGTGGCCTGCCGCTGCGGCCGGCCACCGGCCGGTCGGAGTCGCCCGGTCGACGCATCGGCCGGCCAATCCGATCGACCAGAGCACGGCGCCGAGAATCGAGACGATGTGGACCAGCGCGTATGCGGGATGGTCGGCCACGAACTGAAGGGCGGCCGCGCCCGAGTCCTCGGGCAGGTCTCCGTGGGTGGCTCCCCCGATCAGCCCGGCCGCGCCGCCGACGATCAGGAAGACCGGCCCGACCTGTGCGACGGGACGTCGTTTCCCGGTCATCGCTCGACCTCGTCACCCACGATGAGGTCTGCCGTACGCTCGAGCACCGCTCGCGCGGCCGGCGGATCGAGCCGGACCCCTTTCACGACGGCGATCACCAACTCGACCAGGCCGGTGTCGCCGTCGAGGAGCTGCCCGAGCCCGAACCGCCAGCCCTGCTCGACTCGATCGATGATCGCCCGCACCTGCGCGTCCCTTCGGGCCCGCAGGTCGATCTCGGCGAGCACCACGAAGAGGTCGGGCTCGGTTTCCATCATCTCGGCGAGAATGCGGACGTGGCCCCGTAGACGCTCGCCGGCGGACGATCCGGGGGGAATCGTTCGGTACAGAGGCGCGGTCGCTCTGTTGACGACCGCCTCGATCAGATCCTGCTTGGTCGCAAAGTGGTGGTGGATCGTCGAATGGTCGATCCCGGCCGCACCGGCGACCTCTCGAAGGCGCAACCCCTCGAAACCATGCCGGGCGATCGACTCGAACGCGGCCTCGACCAACGCCGCCCTGCGATCGATCGGCGCCTGTGTGGCGTTCATAGCGATGATCTTATCCCCCAAGCACTTGCTTGTCAACCAAGTGGTTGGGGGAGTTGAACGGCGACCCGGAACGCTTGGCGGCGGGCCGTTGATGCGGCAGAGTGAAACATTGTTTCCCTTCTGGAGGTCGCGCTGTGCGTTACGTCATCATCGGTTGCGGCAACGTGGGCATGGAACTCGCCCGCCGCTGGACCTCCGCGGGTCATCATGTGACCGGCACCACCACCTCGGCCGGGCGTGTCGACGAGCTCAAGGCCGCCTGTGCCGACGTGGCGATCCTGCGGGGCAGCGACAGCGCGGCGGTGCGGGACGCGACGTGCGACGCCGACGCCGTCGTGCTGACGGTGAGCCCGCGGGTCGCCCGCTCCTTTGACGCGAACGGCCGGATCGCCGAGTACGCGGACACGCTCACCGCCACCGCGCGGACCGCCGCCGCCGTGCACCCAAGAGTCGTCTTCACCAGTTCGACGTCCGTCTACGGTTCCGGTGACGGGCGACCGCTGGACGAGTCGAGCCCGACGACCGACGATCCGGACGCGTCGCCGCGCAACTTCGTCGCCGCCGAGGACGCCGTCCTGGCCACACCGCGCGGGGCGGTGGTGCGCATCCCCGACGTGTACGGGCATCCGCGCGACATCGACTACGTGACCAGGGTGAGGCTCGTCCACGAGATGCTCGGCGGCAGCGTGCCGTTCGCGGCGGACGCCCTGCTGTACCGCGTCGACTACCGCGACGCGGCCGCCGCGCTCGACTTCGTGGTGAGCCACGACCTCGTCGGAGTCTTCAACGCGGTCCCGGACGCGACCGTGCCGCCGACCAACGGGGAGGCGTTCGGCCGGATCTGTGCCGAACAGGGCTGGCCCGGGCTGAGCTACCGCGCCGAGATCAAGACCCCGTCCGTCCCCGTGTCCTCCGCCAGACTACGGGCGGAGGGTTTCAGCTTCGCGCACTGACGGGCCCCAGCCCGGTCACTCCTCCGCCCCGGCGAGGTGACGGCCCACCAGCCGGCCGAAGGCCATGGCGGGAGTGAGGCACATGCCGGAACAGAACGCGTTGCCGTTGACGGCGGCGGAGCCGATCACCTCACCGACCGCGTACAGGCCGGGAATGATCCGGCCGTCGCCGCGACGCACCCGCAGCCGCGCGTCCACGTCGAGTCCCGCGAAGGTGATCAGGGTGACCGGGTGGTTCTCGATCGCGTAGTACGGCGGCTCGGTGATCGGCGCGGGCAGGTGGGCGCGGGCGAAGTCGGGGTCCTGCCCCGCTGCCACGAAGAGGTTGTACCGGGCCACCTCGTCGATGAGCCCGGCCGCGTCGATGCCCGCGCGCTCGGCGAGTCCGGCCAGGTCGGAGGCCTGGTGCACGCCGCGGCGGCGCCCGCACCGCGCGACCAGCTCGGCCGGACTCCACCCGTGGACCATCGGCTGCGACTCGCGCAGCGCCCGCGCGTCGAACACCATCCAGAAGGTCATCCGCTCGATGGTGGTGAGCACCCGTTCCTTGCGGTCGATGCTCGGCTCGTCCTCGGCGATCCAGCGACGGCCACGCCGGTCGACGTAGATCTCCCAGGGCGGCCGCTCGACGGCCACCAGCTGGGGCCGGTGCGACCAGTCCACCCGCAGGTCCCCGTCGTGCGGGGGCAGCCCGCCGAAGGTCGGGATGTACATGCCGGAACCTTGCAGACCGGCCCCGGCCCGCCGGCCCATCAGCAGTCCGTCGCCGGTGGAGGTGGGGGCCGCCGAGGTGGTCAGCGGCGCGCCCTCCAACTCGGCGAACAGGTCCGGCTCGTACCCGAACCCGCCGGTGGCGAGCACCACCGAGGGTGCCCGCCACCGGGTGCCGTCCTCGATGATCACCCCGGTCACCGCGCCGTCCTCGATCAGCAGCTCGGTGACCCGTGCCTCGCAGCGCAGGTCGATCCGGCCGGCGGCGCGGTGCGCGTCCAG
>NZ_JBEXUE010000343.1:0-10961 GCF_040614275.1 Streptosporangium sp. NPDC006013 | reverse complement strand
CCCACACGCCACCGACGGACGCAGGCACCTTTCTGCCCCAGAGGGGCACGAGCTCCCATCTGCCGGAGTCGTCCGGCTCGGTCGCCCTGATCCGGCTCCGGCCCAGGTCGCCCCCGAGATCCGCCCTCGTGTAGGCGGGCCGTTCCGCCAGGAGCGCCTCCGGGCCGATCTCGCGCCAGATCAGCGGGCCCTGGGCCCAGCGGACCCGGTGGATCGCGCCGGACTGCTCGTCGTACTCGAGGAAGGAGACGCGGCCGGCCGCCGCCGCGGCGCGGAGCTCGGCCCGTGTCCCCGGCCGGGGGGTGAGGCTCAGCACGGTGACCAGGACGCCGAAGAGCAGGACGAGCAGGAGCACCGTCCGGATGGTCAGCCCGAGGAGCCGCCAGCCGCGCCGGACTTCGACCGCTTCGGGAGCCATACCTTATTTACTACCTCATGGTCATGCGTTGACCATCGCCATACCGAAAAGAAGCGCCACCGCGATCGCGAACCCTCGCGTGCCGTCGATTCTGGCCGGTGCGGGCAGCACCTCGTACGGTCCGCGCCACAGGGGATGGGGCTCCAGCAGGACGTAGAGCAGCGAGCCGCCGGTGAGGAACATCCAGAACCATGCCCAGCGGCTGGCGTAGCGGGGGTTCGGCCGGGTCAGCATGAGCAGCCAGGCCAGCACCTCCGCCGCCACCGCCACCGGGCCGAAGGGTTCCCACCAGCGCCCGTAAGCGGGCGAGCCCATCAGACCGCCGAAGCCCTCGGTGCGCACGATCTCCACGCCGGGGTCGGCCACGGCGCGTACCTGGGCCAGGAAGGCCCCCTGGCGGCGCTCAAGGGCCTCGGGGACCAGCCGGGTGGTCTCGGGGTCCCAGACGTCGTCGGGCTGGTCGAAGCGGGCCTGGCTCCAGGAGAGCGGCCCGTGCGACCACGTCAGCGTGCCGTAGGCGGGCCAGTTGCGGTCGTAGACGACCTTGGTCACCCCACCGTCCCGCAGGTCCGAGATGAGCTCCGAGGCGGGCCGCAGGGGTGGCGCCTGGTTGAGGTGGACGACCACCGTGGAGATCGCGAGCACGAACAGCAGTGCCAGGCGCACGACGTACGGTATGTCGCCCCGTGCCGGAACCACCACTCGCATCTCTGCCCCCGTCACGCGAGATCCACCGCCAGACAGGCTAGCCGGTGGTCCTGTAGGGCGCCGGTAAGAGACGTCTTGGGAGACAGAGATACCAACCGGAGACCTTGCGGCTTGAACAGTGTTATTCCAGCGTCATACGGTTGACCGTGTGACTACGCCGCTGCTCCCCGACCCCGAGCCCAGGCGGCGGGACTATGTGATCATTTCGGCCGATGACCACCTGATCGAGCCGCCCGACATGTTCGACGACCGGCTGCCGGAGAAGTACGCCGAGCTGGCTCCCAAGGTGGTCGAGACCGACTCGGGTCACCAGGTCTGGCGCTACGGCGGTGCCACCTACCCCTGCGCCGGGCTCGACGTGGGCGCCGGTCTGCCCCGCGAGCAGTGGACGCTCGACCCGGTGCGGTTCGAGCACATGCGTCCCGGCTGCCACGACATCGAGGCCCGGATCGAGGACATGGACCGCGCCGGCGTCTGGGCCGCGCTCTGCTTCCCCGGCATGCTGGCCGGGCAGTCGGGCATGGTCTTCGCCAAGACCCGCGACCAGGAACTCGGCCTGGCGATCCTGCGCGCGTGGAACGACTGGCACGTGGACGTCTGGGCGGGCACCTATCCGGAGCGGATCATCGCCCTGCAGCTGCCCTGGCTGACCGACCCCGAGATCGCCGCCAAGGAGATCCGCGACAACGCGGCGCGCGGTTTCAAGGCGGTGCTCTTCCCCGAGTTCCCCACCCGGCTACGTCTGCCGTCCATCCACAGCGACCACTGGGACCCGTTCTTCCAGGCCTGCGAGGAGACGGGCACGGTCGTCTGCCTGAACGCCGGCGCCGGCTCCTGGGCACCCGTCCCCTCGCCGGACACCCCGATCGAGGCGATCACCACACTGATGCCGGCGAGCGCCATGTTCGCCTGTGCCGACTGGCTCTGGTCGGGCATCCCGCTGCGCTTCCCCGCGCTGCGGATCCTCATCGTGGAGGGGGGAGTGGGCTGGCTGCCGATGCTCGCCGAGCGGGCCGACTACGCGCTCGACCACCCGGTGGCCGGCGAGGCCTCCTGGGAGGGTGGCCTGAAGCCCAGCGAGGTCCTGCGCAGGAACTTCTTCTTCGGCACGCTCAACGACCACGCCCTGTCCGGGGTGCGGCTCGCCGTCGGGCTGGAGCACGTGCTGCTGGAGAGCGGCTACCCCCACTCCGACTCCACCTGGCCCGACACCCAGCAGGCCATCGCGACGAACCTGGGCAGCCTGCCGCCCGCCGACATCGCCCGGGTGGCCTACGGCAACGCCGCCCGCCTGTTCGGCCACCCGCTGCCCTCTCGCGCCTGGCTCAGGATGGAACAGCTCTGACCCGGTCACGCTCCCAGTCGACGTAGCGTCCGCCCTCGCCGAGCAGGGAACTCATCAGCCACAGGAAGACGCCGAAGTCGTCGGCCACTCCGATGAGAACCAGGAAGTCGGGGATGACGTCGATCGGCGAGATGATGTAGAGCACGCCAAGGCCCATCATGGCCAGCTTGCCCTTGCTCATACCGGGGTACTGCCCGCGCATGACCGCGCCGATCATCCTGGGGAGGGCGCGCAGGCGAGCGCCGAGACCGGGCGAGCCCGGCTTCGACACATTCCTGTACGTCTTCCACGCCTGTGCCGCGCGCGCCGCCTTCGCCATGGGGATTCCTCTCGGAAGCACGTTCGCCTGGTGGCGTATTACCCCGCCACCTCACGATATAACGCGTGATTTTCCGATGCGGTTCCCGAACGCCCGCCGCGACCGGGACGGTCACACCCCCGCCGCCGCTCCCGTCCATCCGTTCCCCGATATCACCAAATATCCCGAAAAAATCGCATCAGCGCATCGCCGGGTGCTGGAAGGGCCGCTCCTCCTCGATCTGGGCGGCCACCCGGATGAGCAGATCCTCCCGTCCCGCCGCGGCGACCAGTTGCACGCCTACCGGCAGACCGTCCGCGGTGCGGTGCAGCGGCAGGGAGATCGCGGGCTGCCCGGTGGCGTTGATCGGCGAGGTGAACGCCACCGCCTGGTTGGTCAGGCCCCGCGAGAGGCTGACGTCGTCCGCGGGCAGCCGGCCGAGGCGGAAGGGCGCCACCCCCAGGGACGGCATGAGCAGCAGGTCGTGGGATTCCCACCAGGCGGCCATCCGCCGCCGGAACCCGTCGATCCAGTCACGCGAGGACAGGTAGCCGACCGCACCGAGCTCGCGACCCGCCGCGCCCAGGATCCGGTTGCGCGTCTCCAACTCGTCCAGCTCCACGGGTCTGCCGCGCCAGCGCCCGATCTCCTCCAGGTCGGCGGCCACGTGGGCGGCGACGACGGTGCCGAAGTGCGTGGCGAAGCCGTCCTCGGCGAGCGCGGACGGTCCCCCCGGCTCGACGTCGTGCCCCAGCGCCGCCAGCAGCCCGGCGGCCCCGGTGACCGCGGCCACCAGGTCCGCCTCCGGCGAGATGGTCCCGTCCGGATGTTCGGTGAGGAAACCGATCCGCAGCCGCCCGGGGTCGGCTCCGACCTCCTCGGCGAGCGGGCGCCGCCAGGCGGACGCGCCGTACGGATCGCCCGGCATCGTCCCCGCGACCACGTCGAGGGTCGCCGCGCTGTCCCTGACCGTACGGCAGAGCAGGCCCGCGGCCGAGAAGCCCGCCCAGGGCTCGCCCGCCGACGGCCCCGAGCTGACCCTGCCCCTGCTGGGCTTCAGCCCGACCAGCCCGCACATGCTCGCCGGGATCCGGATCGATCCGCCGCCGTCGCTGGCCGTGGCCACCGCGACCATGCCCGCCGCCACCGCCGCTGCGGATCCCCCGCTCGACCCGCCGCTGCTGTAGCGGAGGTCGTACGGGTTGCGGGTCGGGCCGAACGCCACCGGCTCGGTGGTGATCGCGGTGCCGAACTCCGGGGTGTTGGTCCGGCCCAGGATCGTGAACCCCGCCCGGCGCAGCTTGGCCACCGCGTAACCGTCACGCTCCGCCGAGATCCCGTCGAGGGTACGCGATCCCGCGCGGTACGGCTCACCGGCCATGCCCCAGCCCAGATCCTTCAACAGTGTCGGCACTCCCGCGAAGGGAGCGTCGAGCTCGACCTTGTCCGCCTCCTCCAGTGCCCGCTCGAACCTGCGGTGGACCACCGCGTTGATCGCGCCGTCACACGCCTCGATCCGCGCGATCGCCGCCTCGGCGAGCTCTCTCGGAGAGACCTCTCCCTTCCATACGGCCTGCGCCTGTCCGAGCGCGTCCAACTTCAACAGGTCGTGCAAGAGTCACTCCTCGGCGGGGGCCAGATCTCGTACGGCCTGCGTGATCGGAACCTCGCCACCGGGGATGGGGGCGAGAACCGGGGTGCTCAGACCGTTGCGCACATACTCCCTGATCCTGGCCCTGCACGTGGCGGCGTCGCCGTGCACGATGAGCTCGTCCACCACCTCGTCGGGGATGGCCTTGAGCGCCGCCTGCCGGTCACCGGCCGCCCATGCCTCGTGCATCGGCCGCAGCACCTCCCCGCGCCCCAGCCAGTCGTGGAAGGCCGCGTAGACCGGGACCGTCAGATAGCTCGCGAGCATCCAGCGCCCGAGCTCGCGCACCTTCTCCGCGTCCTCGCTGACGCACACGAACAGCCGGGCGATCAGCTCGGTCTCCTGCCCGACCTCGGCCCTGACCTTCAGCACGTCCTGCGGCGAGAGCCAGTTGGTGATCGCGCCGTCGGCCTCGCCGGCGGCCAGGTGCAGCATCCGGGGGCGGAGCGCGGCGAGCACGATCTTCGGCGGGATCCTGGGGGCGCGCTCCAGCTTGAAACCCTTGACCTCGAACGTCTCGTACCGCTCGGTGACCTTCTCTCCCGCGAGGGCCTTGCGCAGGAAGCGCAGGGTGTCTCTGGTCCTGGCGAACGGTTTGACGAACGCTCCGGCGTTCCAGCGCTCCACGATGGCCGGGGAGGAGGCCCCGATGCCCAGGACGAAGCGATCGGGGGCGAGGTCGGCGAGCGTCGCGGCGGACATGGCGAGCAGGCCGGGCCCCCGGGTGGAGACCGGGACGATCGCGCTGCCGAGCCGTACCCCCGGCGCCCATTCCGCGGCCATCGCCAGGGGCACGAAGCCGTCGACGCCGTTGACCTCGGCGGACCAGACGTCGGTGTAGCCGAGCCCGGGGAGTTCGGCGATCAGATCCTTGGAACCGGCCAGTGAGCGGTCGTAGAAGGGAACCGTCATACCCCAGCGTGGGCCCGTAACCATCGTGCCGCCTCCATGTCAGTGGTCGCCGCCCCGGGACCTTCCCCCTAGAACGACATTCTGATGTAGCTTGCCGCACCCGGCTGGGGGGTCGTCAATAGGTTGACTGTACCAACCAGACGGTATGCCCCGGATGTAATGATCTATATCGGCTCCCCGCTTACCCTCTCATTACTTTCCGTATGATGTTAGAAACCTTGCGTGACGACGCATCGGTGGAGGAAAAAACGACGGGGCCTGCTCGGCGCGGCGATCCTCGCGACCTGTATCGCGGCCCCCGCACCGGCCGCGCCGGCCGTGCCGCCCTCGCTCTCGGCGCTCTCGACGCGCTCGACGCTCTTGACGGCGGGCGGTGCCGGCCCGCCCGCCCCGCAGGTCGTCCAGCACATCAGAAAGCCGATCTCGGCCTCCAGTCGCTCAGCGCGCCCGGAACCCGAGACGGACCACTCGACAGCAGGCCCCCAGGCGAGTTGGGAGCCCGGATATCCGGCCATGCCGCCACCCGAGATGAAGGCCGAGCCCGACTACCCGACAGCACCTCCCCAGGTGGGCTGGGAGCCCGAGGATCCGGTCGCGTTTCCCGCCGAGGTGAAACCCGAACCGGACCATCCGAAGGAACCGCCGGAGAAACCGGGCTACCCGGCAGACATTCCGATCAAGCCGGAACCGGAGCCGGATTCCAAACCCAAGCCTGAACCCAAGCCCGAACCGACACCCGAACCCGAACCTGAACCGACACCCGAGCCCGAACCGGAGTCGCCTACGCCCGCCCCACCCTCACCACCCCGGCCCCGCCCGCCCGCCTACGTTCCCAAGGCCGCTGTCACGCCGACACCACCCCGGACCCGCCCCCCGCGGCCCGCACCGGTGGCGCGTCCCAGCGTTCCTCCCCTCCTGCGGCAGCGACTGGTGCTGGACCGCTACGCCGAGCGGCGCGAGGGCACCGACCGCAGGCTCGTCCTCCTGGTGATGTTCACCGGCGTGATCTCGGTCACCGCGGTCGCCGCCCTCAACCACCGGGGCCGCAGATAGCGCGGACGGCACACGACCGGACGACGAAGCCCGCCGGGAACCACCGGCGGGCTTTTCCGATCCCGGACGCGCCGAACTACGGCTGGGCGGGAAACTGGCCGTCGATCTGGTCGTACTGCCGCTGCGCGGCCTTGAACGCGTCAGGCCCGACGGCACCCGGCCCGCTGAACGGGTGGCTGATCAGGATGATGAAACACACCCCGATGACGACCACGCCCACCCGGACCAGATCGGCGACGATCGACGGGAACGTGGGCCGCACCCTGAGCGTCCAGGGCAGCGCGATCACCAGCAGCCCGGAGAGGATCATCGAGATCACGAAGATGCTCTCCAGACCAGTGCTCGCGTCGTCCCCCCTTACCGTTCGGGCGTGGGAGATCTCGGAGATCCGGTCGAGCGCGTCCTGCTGGAGGTTCTTGCTCGCGTCGCCGATCGGCTGGAGCCGGAGCACCGAGGCCCGCATGTCGGCGAGGGTCTGCCCGGGGAGCGGGGACATCTCGCTGCCGGCCATGAGCGGCCAGTCGAGGTCGATGCTCTGCGCGGTGTACTGGCGGATCTGGGTCCTGACCGGCACCGCCTCGGGGATGGGCGCCACCGACCAGTACATCTCGGTGAGGCTCTCGGCCTCGGCCTGGACGTCGGTCTCCGTCGCCCAGAGCCCGTCCCGGCACAGGACCGCGGCGTAGGCCAGCACCAGCAGGTAGACGGCGAGGGCGAGATTGGCGGAGAAGTCGATGGACGACGAGCCGTGCCCGTCGTCATCCCGCCCCTTCCTCCTCAGCACACGGAACGCGATCAGCAGGATCGCGACGGACAGCACCACCAGCACGGCTACCCAACCCATGGGACTCCCTTGAATCCGTCATCAAATCAACCACTCAGGGTAATCAGATCGACACGATGATTCCTGGAGTTCCGCCGGTATTCACTCGCGAAGTTCGTGAACTCCCGCGATGAAGTCACGGGCGACCCCGCGCAGGCCAGGCAGGTGCGAGAGCCCCACCAGCCGGTCCACCAGCGGCACGGTGAGCTCGATGAACCGATATGTCCGTCGGCATCCCTCCGAGTCGTCGTGCACCCAGAACAGCACGACGCCCATCGACATCAGCCAGAGCAGTTCGGGCAGCTCGGCCCGCAACTCGGCGTCCATGCGGTCGGAGGATCCCTCCACGACCCGCCGGTAGATCTCGATCGACGCGTCCCTGGAGGGCGAGGACTCGGCGCTGAACGGGTTGAGCGGGTTGCTCGGCTCGGCCGCGTGCTTGAAGAACTTCACCGCGAACTCGTGGTACGGCTCGGAGACCCGCACCCACTCCCGCAGCACGCCTTCCAGCCGTGCGGCGAATCGGCGCTCGGTGGCCAGCAGCTTCTCGCATGCGGCCTCGTGCTCGGCCTGGGCCCGGTCGTAATAGGTCTGGACCAGGATCTCCTTCGAGGCGAAGTAGTAGTAGGCGTTGCCCACCGACACCCCGGCCTCGGCGGCGATGGCCCGCATCGTGGTCGCCTCGTACCCTCGCTCGCGAAAAAGCCGCAGGGCCGTTTCCACGATGACCTCACGGGTCCTGTCTGATCCACGGCTTCTCGGGGGCGGCTCGGCCATAGAGCACCTGTCACCTATCGCTTGGAGCTGGGAGAACGGGCTCGTCTGGTCTCTCTCCACTGGACGAACCCTAGATCATCCGTCCCGCGTCACCAGGGAGAAGCCCCAGTCAACGACCCTAGGCGCGCCACATTGCCCCCGCCACTCATATCAACTATTGCCACCCGGCTCTCGCCTCCGCGTGCCTCTGGCGGCAGCGACCCGATCATGCCGAGCACCGTGCGACCCCTGTCTCAGCAGGTCATCGAGCCGCACGATGATCCCCATTACCGGGCAAAATTCACTCTTCGGGAGGGATCATCCGGGTTCGGGGGTGGGATTGATCCATTTGGCGGAAGGGCTCCCGCGACAAGGGATACATAATGGGGACACGTCCCTGTAGACAGCGGGCTGCCCGGTTCACCGCCGGAGCACTGCTCGCTCTGCAGATATCTTTCATCGCATCGGCCCGGGACGACAGTGCGACCGCGGAGAGCGGACACGCGTCGGCCACCGTCACGATCGTGAGCCGGCCGATCGCGGCCGGCCCGGCGGAGGCACGCCGGTCCACGATCATCGGGACGTACGACACCGGCGCCCTGGAAACCGCCGGGCTCTACCGCCGGACCGTCCACCAGGAGCCCTCCCTCCAGGGGAGGGACATCGCCACCACGGGCACACCGCCGGAACAGACGACCCCCCTGATCCTCGAGACCACGGGACGGACGCGGGCCGCCGCCCTGGCGGGCACGCCACCGGAACAGGCGACTCCCCCGATTCTCGAAGCCGCGGCGCGAACGCGGGACACCGCCACCGCGGACGCGCCATCGGAACAGGCAGCCCCCCTGATCCCCCAGAGCCCCCGGGAGACCCGGGCCTTCCAGCCGCAGTCCCTCCCCGAAACCTTCGCGGAGCAGGCACCCTCCGCCCCCGAGAGCCCGACCGAGGCCCACCCCCCTCAGGCGCAGCAGGCCAAGCAGCGCCAGCCGGTGCGGCTGGCACAGGCGGACGCCAAGCAGCGCCTGAGGGCGGCGGGCCTGACCTGGAGCTCCTCGGGTAAATGCGCGAACCGTCGCGGACGGCACTGCACCTCGCTGCAGGCGGTCCGGGCCGCCACCGTCTCCGACGTGATCGAGCTGAAGCGCCGCAGCGGTTGTCCCCTGGTCGTCACCGGCGGCACCGAGGTGGGCCATGCCCCGGGCCCCTACAGCCACTACATGGGCTACAAGCTGGACATCAAGCCCAACGCATGCATCAACCGCTACATCACGAAGAACTATCCGTCACAGGGCATACGAGGTGACGGAGCCCCCCTGTACGGCGAATCGGCGACCTCGGGCACCCTCTACGCCCGCGAGGCGGACCACTGGGACATCCTCTTCCGCTGACTCGCGAGATCCCACCTCCCAAGCGCCGGGTTCCACCGCCTCCGGTGCCCGCCGCTCACGCGAGCGCCGCGAGGGTCGTGCGGCGACATCCGATGCCGCCGCACGACCGGGGAGGTTACCCGAACTCGGCCGCGACCAGCTCGGCGATCTCCGCCGCGTTCAGGGCGGCGCCCTTGCGGAGATTGTCGCCACAGACGAACAGGTCGAGGGTGTTGGGGAAGTCGAGCGCCTGGCGGATTCGGCCCACGTAGGTGGGGTCGGTTCCGACGACGTCCGCCGGGGTCGGGAAGACGCCGTTGGCCGGGTCGTCCATGACGACCACGGTCGGAGCGGCCTCCAGGATCCGATGGGCGTCGGCGACGGTGATCTCACGCTCGAAGGTCGCGTGCACGGCCAGCGAGTGGGTGGTGATCACTGGGACGCGGACGCAGGTCGCCGAGACCTTCAGGTCGTGGATCCCAAGGATCTTCCGCGACTCGTTGCGGAGCTTGATCTCCTCGGAGGCCCAGCCACCGTCCTTGAGCGAGCCCGCCCACGGCACCACGTTGAACGCCACCGGTGCCGGGAAGGGCGACTCGGCGTCCCCGAGCCTGTTCTGCAGGACCTTGCGCACGTCACCGGCGGTCTGCCCGACCGTACGGTCGCCCGCCAGGGCCTCGACCTCGTCGTAGAGGCGGGCCGAGCCCGCCACACCCGCGCCGGAGACCGCCTGGTAGGAGGCGACCACCAGCTCACGCAGGCCGTACTCCTCGTGGAGGGCACCCATCGCGGCCATCATCGACAGGGTCGTGCAGTTGGGGGTGGAGATGATTCCCAGCGGCCGCTCACGCGCGGCCTCGGGGTTGACCTCCGGCACGACCAGCGGAACCTCGGGGTTCATCCGGAAGGTGCCCGACTTGTCGATGACGACGGCACCGCGCTCGGCGGCGATCGGCACCCACGTCGCGGAGACCTCGTCCGGCACGTCGAAGATCGCGATGTCGACGCCGTCGAAGACCTCGGGAGTCAGCTCCTGGACGACGAGGTCCTCACCGCGGACCCTCAGGACCTTGCCCGCCGAGCGGGCGGACGCGACGAGCTTGATGTCTCCGTAGACGTTCTCGCGGCCGGAGATGATGTCCCGCATCACGGTGCCGACGGCGCCGGTCGCGCCGATCAGGGCAAGGGTGGGCTTGCGGCTCATCGCCCGGTACCTCCATAGATCACGGCTTCAACCTGGTCGGCGTCGAGGTCGAACGCGCGGTGCGCGGCGCTGACCGCCGTGTCCACCTCGTCCTGTCCGACGATCACCGAGATGCGGATCTCCGAGGTGGAGATCATCTCGATGTTCACCCCCGCGTCGGCGAGAGCGGCGAAGAACGTCGCGGTGACGCCGGGGTGCGAGCGCATGCCCGCTCCGATCAGCGAGACCTTGCCGATCTGGTCGTCGAAGAGCAGCGACTCGAAGCCGATGCGCTCCTGGATCTTCTTCAGCGCGGTGAGCGCCACGGAGGCGTCACTCGTGGGCAGCGTGAAGGAGATGTCAGTCCGGCCGGTCGTCGCCGCCGACACGTTCTGCACGATCATGTCGATGTTGACCTCGGCGTCGGCGAGTGTTTTGAAGATCGTC